>JABFXB010000147.1 GCA_013361975.1 Dermatophilaceae bacterium | reverse complement strand
CGAGCAGCACCACGAGCAGCACCACGAGCACCAGCACGACCACGACCGTCGGCCCCGTCAGCTGATCCACGGCCCAGCGCCCACAGAAAAGAGAAGAGCATGACGCACAGCAAGACCATTCTCACGGCGGTCTCCGCCCTGGCTCTGGCCGGCCTCGCGGCTTGCGGGTCGAGCAGCGGAGGCAGTCCTCTCGACCAGCCGACCGGCGCGGGTTCGAAGGCCCCGAGCGGCACCATCGTCGTCGGCTCTGCGAACTTCCCGGAGTCCGAGCTGCTCATGGACATCTACGCGGGTGCCCTCAAGGCCAAGGGCGTCACCGTTGACACCAAGCCCAACATCGGCAGCCGCGAGACCTACATCCCCGCGCTGAAGGACGGCTCGATCGACCTCGTGCCCGAGTACACCGGGGTCCTCGACCAGTACTTCAACAAGGCTGCCAAGGCGACCGACTCGCAGGCCGTCTACGACGAGCTCAAGGCATCCCTGCCGTCCGGGCTCCAGGTGCTCGACAAGTCGACGGCCGAGGACAAGGACGCCGTCGTGGTCACCAAGGACACCGCGACGAAGTACAACCTCAAGACGATCGCCGATCTCGGCCCGGTGGCCAAGGACCTGGTCCTCGGCGGTCCACCGGAGTGGAAGACCCGCGAGTCCGGCGTGCCGGGGCTGAAGAAGGTCTATGGCCTGAACTTCAAGGAGTTCAAGCCGCTCGACGCCGGCGGCCCCCTCACGGTCCAGGCCCTGAAGAACGGCCAGGTCCAGGCCGCCAACCTCTTCACCACCGACCCGAACGTCCCGGCGAACGGGTTCGTCGTGCTCGATGACCCGAAGTCGTTCTTCGCGGCCCAGAACGTCGTGCCGCTCATCACGAAGTCCAAGGTCAACGACACCGTCTCCTCGGCTCTCAACGCGGTTTCGGCCAAGCTCGACACCTCGACGCTGGCCGGCCTCGTCAAGCAGGTCGTCATCGACAAGAAGGACGCCCAGGACGTGGCCTCGGAGTTCCTCAAGCAGGCCAGCCTCGGCTGACCAGCCACACGCCGGCCTGACACCGAAGGAGCAGCCCGTCCCGGCCGGGGCGGGCTGCTCCTTCCGTGTGGGAATGACGGCAGGGCGAGAATCGTTCTCACCTTCGACGGATGAGCGTCCGTCCCCGAGAGCAGAGGAGCAGTCCCCTTGGCCAAGCGCACCGACCTTCGCCCCGTCGTCACCCTCCGGTCGACGGCGGGCACGGGCTTCAGCTACGTCACGACGAAGAACCGCCGTAACCACCCCGACCGGCTCGTGCTGCGCAAGTTCGACCCGGCCGCCCGCGAGCACGTCGACTTCCGCGAGACCCGCTGACCAGAACCTCGCACCGGTGCAAAGAGCAGCTCGTCACCCCGGGGTGACGAGCTGCTCTTTCGGTTTCTCGGCGAGCGCGGGCTGACCGCGGTTCAGCGAACCAGGGGCCGGCTCCTCGTGTCGACGGGCGTCGCGGCGGGCTCCGCCGCCGGCTGGGCCCAGGTCACCGTGACGGGCGCCGGGGCGAGCGGGGCGAACGTGGCCACGACGTCGATGGCCTCGCGCAGCAGGCGCACCAGCCGCTCCTCGGGGTCGTCGATGCAGGCGCGCGCGATGCCGTCGACCGCCAGCGCGACGATCTTCGCCGCGTTCGCGGGCCGCACGGCGGCGGCGTTGAAGCCGAGGCGGGCCAGGTGGATCCGCGCCCAGCGCTCTGCCGCGGGCGAAGTCGCCAAGGCGGCACGTGAGGCCTTCGACAGCTGACCCGGGGACCGGCCGTCCTGCTCGGCGAGGACGCCCTCCGCGTTGAGGATCGCGAGCGCCATGACGTTCTGGCGTTCCTCCGCGGCGACGGGCAGCGCGGCCCGGGCAGTGGTGAGCACGAGCGCGGCGGGAACGCGCGGGTCGTCCGGGTTGAGCCCGACGACCTCGGGGATCATCGTCACGAGCCGTTGTCGGTGCGTCTCGTCGAGCATGTCGTTGACGCAGCGGGCCAGTGTCGAGAGCACCGGGTGCGTGCAGGCGGGGTGGTCGCTCCATCGCTCACCGGCGAGGAACGAGGCCATCTCCATGAAGCAGGCACCCTTGCGTGGGGTGCGGTGCCGGCCTCGTGACAGCACCGGCACACCGTCTGGGACGTAGGGGGCTCGTCGTGACATCGTCGCTCCTCGGACTTTCCCTCGGGACCCTGCGGTCAGGTCCTTTCATGGTGCGCCTCAAACACGCGCTTGACCACCCTTTGCTCCTACCCACCGCACGACGGTCCGGTCAGGCAGTCCTGTGGCTTTCCGCTCCACCCTGTCGGTCAGCCCGGACGCCGTGCACAATCGGCGCATGCCCGTCGACGAGCAGAGCGCCGCGCGACCCGATGCCGAGAGCGGCGGGGTCCGCGCGCACGTCGCCGACTCGTGGCTGCGGTCCGCGGCGGCCGGCGTGCAGGTCGACACCGTGGACGCCCCGATCACCCTGCCCGCAGACGCCCTGCGCGACCACCGGTCGGCCCACCCGCTCGCGAGGGTGTTCCCGCTCCTCGACGACGTGCTCGGCCAGGCAGCACGCGACTGCGACGCGGTCATGGCGGTCTCGGACGCAGCGGGCCAGCTGCTCTGGGTGTGCGGCACTCCGAGCGTCCTGCGGCGGGCGGAGTCGATCGGGTTCGTCGAGGGCAGCAACTGGGACGAGCGGCTCGCCGGCACCAATGCGCCGGGGATGGCCCTGCGCCTCGACAGCTCGGTCAACGTCCTCGGCGCCGAGCACTTCCGCCGGTCGGTGCAGCACTGGAGCTGCGCCGCGACGACGATCCACGACCCGTCGGACCAGAGCATCCTCGGGGTCCTCGACATCACGGGCGGGGACGAGATCGGCGTCCCGCAGACCATGGCGATGGTGCGGGCCGCGGCGCGGATGGCTGAGTCCGAGCTCGCGCGGGAGCTGCTCGTCCGGTCCCGCACCGCGCCGGCCCCCGAGGTGTCGCCGGGAGCCGGCCTGTCGGTCCTGATGGAGTCGCTCGGTCGCAACGACACGCTGCTGACCGTCGACGACGGTCGCGGCCGTCGTCAGACCGTGCGCCTCAGCCCGCGCCACAGCGAGATCCTGCTCCTGCTCGCGTCGGCCCCGCGCGGCCTCTCCGGCGACGAGCTCGCCGTGCTCCTCTACGAGGAGGACAGCAGCGCGTCGACCCTGCGGGTCGAGATGGGCCGGCTGCGCGGGCTTCTCGGCGACGACCTGCTCGCGTCACGGCCCTATCGGCTCGTGGCCGGGCTCGCGGGCGACTGGCTCGCGGTCGAGGCACACCTGGCGGCCGGCGACGTGGCGAGTGCGATGCGCGCGTACCGAGGGCCGCTGCTGCCACGCTCGGTCGCTCCGGGAGTCGTGCGGCTGCGCGAGAGCATCGAGGGCGACGTGCGCACCGCGATCCTGCGCAGCGGTCGGGCCGACCTCATGTCGGCGTGGACCCGGTCCGCCTCGGGCGCCGACGACTACGAGATGTGGCTGGCGCAGGCGCGGGTCCTCGGTCCTGGCTCACCGCTCCTGCCGCTCGTGCAGAACCAGATCCAGCGCCTCGACCGCGAGCTCGGCCCCGCCTGACCCGGCACACACTGGCCTCTCGACTCGCGCGACCCGGCACACATTGGCCTCTCGAGGGTGAAGAAACCGTCGAGAGGCCAAGTCTGGCCGCTTGGCGCGCGTCGAGAGGCCAACGTATGCCGCCTCGTCGGCCTCGCGGCACACGTGACGCAACGTGGTTGCAACGTTGCGCTGCCTAACGTCCTGCCAACCCCGTGAGGGAACCACCAAGGATGTTGGGAGAACCACCATGACCGTCTACGCACCGCCCGGAGCGCCGGACTCGCTCGTCACCGTGCTCGACCGCTACGGCCACTTCATCGGCGGCAACTGGGTCGACCCGAAGAAGGGCCTCTGGTTCGAGAACGTCTCGCCGGTCAACGGCAAGCCGTTCTGCGAGGTCGCACGCGGCACCGAGGAGGACATCGAGGCTGCGCTCGACGCGGCTCACGCAGCCGCCCCCGCCTGGGGCCGCACCAGCCTGGGAGAGCGCTCGCTCATCCTCAACCGGATCGCCGACCGCATCGAGGAGAACCTCGAGGCGCTCGCCGTCGCCGAGACGTGGGAGAACGGCAAGGCCGTCCGCGAGACGCTTGCGGCGGACCTGCCGCTCGCCGTCGACCACTTCCGCTACTTCGCGGGCGTCCTTCGCGGACAGGAGGGTTCGAGCTCGGAGATCGACGAGAACACCGTCGCCTACCACTTCCACGAGCCGCTGGGTGTGGTCGGCCAGATCATCCCGTGGAACTTCCCCATCCTCATGGCGGTGTGGAAGCTCGCCCCGGCCCTCGCCGCCGGCAACGCGGTCGTGCTCAAGCCGGCCGAGCAGACGCCGTGGTCGATCCTCAAGGTCGTCGAGCTCATCGGTGACCTGCTGCCACCGGGCGTCCTCAACGTCGTCAACGGCTTCGGTGTCGAGGCGGGCAAGCCGCTCGCCAGCAGCCCCCGCATCGCCAAGATCGCCTTCACCGGTGAGACGACGACCGGCCGGCTCATCATGCAGTACGCGAGCCAGAACATCATCCCGGTCACCCTCGAGCTCGGTGGCAAGAGCCCCAACGTCTTCTTCGATGACGTCGCGCATGAGCGGGATGCCTTCTACGACAAGGCTCTCGAGGGTTTCACGATGTTCGCCCTCAACCAGGGCGAAGTCTGCACCTGCCCGTCGCGTGCGCTCGTGCAGCGGTCGATCTACTCCGACTTCGTGCCCGACGCCGTGGCGCGCGTCGAGAAGATCAAGCAGGGCAACCCGCTCGACACCGAGACGACGATGGGCGCCCAGGCGAGCAACGACCAGCTCGAGAAGATCCTGTCCTACCTCGACATCGGCCGTCAGGAGGGCGCGAAGGTGCTCACCGGCGGCGAGCGCAACGTGCTCGACGGCGACCTCGCCGAGGGCTACTACGTCGCGCCGACCGTCTTCGAGGGCGACAACTCGATGCGCATCTTCCAGGAGGAGATCTTCGGTCCCGTCGTGTCGCTCACGAGCTTCGAGGACGAGGCCGGGGCCCTCGCCATCAGCAACGACACGCTCTACGGACTCGGGGCCGGCGTGTGGACGCGCGACGGCGCCCGCGCATACCGGATGGGCCGTGGCATCAAGGCCGGTCGCGTGTGGACGAACTGCTACCACCAGTACCCGGCCCACGCCGCCTTCGGTGGCTACAAGCAGTCGGGCATCGGCCGCGAGAACCACAAGATGATGCTCGACCACTACCAGCAGACGAAGAACCTCCTCGTCTCCTACTCGCCCGACGCGCTCGGCTTCTTCTGACCCGGACGTGCCCGTGTCACAGGAGCCCCCGCAGGCGGTCGCACCCGGTGAGCCCATGGCTTCCCCCAGCCGGGTCGACCTCACCGGGATCCACGGTCCGCTGATGTTCCACCAGTCGGGTGGCTGCTGCGACGGCAGCTCACCCATGTGCTACCCGGCCGGTGA
>JABFXB010000078.1 GCA_013361975.1 Dermatophilaceae bacterium | reverse complement strand
GGCGCCGTCAACGCGGCATACCTCGGGGGCCCCGGACGGCTGGCTGACCGGCTGCCCACGCTCCGGGCGCTGTGGCAGGGCATGCGACGGCAGGACGTCTTCTCCGTGGACCTGCGGCGCTGGTTCGGTGCGGCGAGGGGCGCTCGCACCTCCCTGTTCGACGGCGAGCCCCTCGAGCAGCTGCTCCGCCACCACCTGGGCTACGGCCACCTCGAGGAGGCCCGGATCCCGGTCGAGGTCACCGCCAGCGACCTGACCACGGGACGCGGGCTCGTCCTGGACAGCGGCCCGGTCGTCAGCGCGGTGCAGGCGTCCGCGGCGGTTCCCGGGGTTCTTCCTCCGGTGACGAGGGACGGCCGGACCCTCGTGGACGGCGCCATCGGCGAGCTGGACGTGCTCGCCCACACCGCTGCGAAGGGCGTCAGCGACATCTACCTCCTTCCGGCCGGCTACCCCTGCGCGGGAACCAGCCCCACGTCCGCGCTCGGCACGGCCCTGACGGCCCTCAGCCTGTTGCTGCACCGCCAGCTCATGGCCCAGGTGAACGGCTACCACGGGGCGGCTGCGCTGCACGTCGTGCCGCCGCTCTGCCCGCTGACGGTCTCTCCCGCGGACTTCACCCAGACGGCCACGCTCATGGCCAGGGCGCACCGGAGCACTCGGCGATGGCTGGCCGGTTCGAACGTGAACCACGACGTGAGCGTCCTTGCCCTCCACCCGCACCACTCACCGCCGCACCTCGCGGCGGACCGCGCCACCGACCCCGAGGAAGGGCTGATCTCATGAATCCGGCATCCGTCTCACCGGCATCCGAGCACGAGCCACGGAACCGATCCCGTCCCGTGTGGCGCGGCACCGGGGCGGTGGCTGAACCGGACCTCGAGCGGGCCACCGACGGAGCGCGAATCCTGTTGGAAGCACTGGGAATCGACCTGGAGAACGAGTCCTTGGCGCGGACCCCCGAGCGGATGGCGGCGTCGTTGGTGGAGCTCATCAGCCCGCGACCGTTCCAGATGACGACGTTCCCCAACGACGGCGGTTACGACGAGCTCATCGTCGCCCGCAGCATCCCGGTCCGGTCGCTGTGCGAGCACCACATGCTGCCGTTCGTCGGCACTGCCCACATCGGCTACCTGCCCGGCGAACGCATCCTCGGGCTGTCGAAGCTGGCGCGCGTCCTCGAGCACTTCTCGTCGCGGCCCCAGGTGCAGGAGCGCCTCACGGTCCAGGTGGCCAACTGGCTGGACGCCCAGCTCGGACCGGTCGGGGTCGGTGTCGTCATCGAGGCCGAGCACCTGTGCATGACGCTGCGCGGTGTCCAGGCGCCCGGCACGACGACGATCACCTCGAGCCTGCTGGGCGTCCTCCGCGACGACTCCCGCACGAGAGCGGAGTTCCTCGCCCTGACGCACAGCCAGCGCTGAGGCGCCGCCGGGTGGAGGATGGGCTCGTCGGACAACGTCGCACGTGCGAGGGGACGGTCATGGCCACACCGAGTCCTGGGTACTCCATCACGATCCGGGTCGAGGTGCCGGCTGCGTCCAACGCCACGGCCGCCCTCACGACCGCGGTGGCCTCGGCCGGCGGGGCCCTGACGGCGCTCGACGTCGCCGAGAGCCGCACCGACCGGCTCGTCGTCGACGTCACGTGCGACACGACCGACGAGGCGCACGGGCGGCTGATCACCGACGCCATCGCCGCGATCCCGGGTGCCGTGGTGCGCAAGGTCAGCGACCAGAC
Source organism: Dermatophilaceae bacterium (assembly GCA_013361975.1). Classification (GTDB taxonomy): domain Bacteria; phylum Actinomycetota; class Actinomycetes; order Actinomycetales; family Dermatophilaceae; genus Terrabacter. Next base: position 18,128 of record JABFXB010000078.1, on the reverse strand, counting down.
CTTCCTGCTGCACCTGGGTGGCAAGATCGAGGTGGTCCCCAAGGTTCCGCTCAAGCACCGCGACGACCTCTCGCGCGCCTACACCCCGGGTGTCGCCCGCATCTGCCGCGCCATCGCCGAGCACCCCGAGGACGCCCGCCGCCTCACGATCAAGCGCAACACCGTCGCCGTCGTCACCGACGGCACCGCGGTGCTGGGACTCGGCAACATCGGGCCCCTCGCGGCCCTCCCGGTGATGGAGGGCAAGGCAGCGCTCTTCAAGCAGTTCGGGGGAGTGGACGCCTGGCCGGTCTGCCTCGACACCCAGGACTCCGACGAGATCGTCGAGCTGGTGCGGGCCATCGCCCCCGTCTACGGCGGCATCAACCTCGAGGACATCTCGGCGCCCCGCTGCTTCGAGATCGAGCGGCGCCTGCGCGACCTGCTGGACATCCCGGTCTTCCACGACGACCAGCACGGCACGGCCATCGTGGTGCTCGCCGCCCTGACGAACGCCCTGCGCGTCGTCGGCAAGTCGATCGGCGAGGTCCGCATCGTGGTCTCCGGGGTGGGAGCGGCGGGGCACGCCATCATCCGGCTGCTGCTCAGCCAGGGCGCCGGCGACATCGTCGCCGCGGGGCGTGACGGCGCCGTGCACAACGGCGCCGCGGACATGGAGCCGTTCCGGCGCTGGATCGCCGACCACACCAACGCGCGGCACGAGAGCGGCTCGCTCAAGGAGATCCTCGTCGGCGCCGACGTCTTCATCGGGGTGTCGGCACCCGACCTGCTGACCGGCGACGACATCGCCACCATGGCTCCCGACGCCATCGTCTTCGCCCTGGCCAACCCCGTCCCCGAGGTCGACCCCATCGCTGCGGGCGAGCACGCCGCCGTCGTGGCCACGGGGCGTTCGGACCACCCGAACCAGATCAACAACGTGCTCGTCTTCCCCGGCTTCTTCCGGGGTCTGCTCGATGCCGGGGTCTCCGACATCACCGACGACATGATGGTCGCCGCGGCGACGGCCATCGCCGACACCGTCGAGCCGGGCGAGCTCAACCCGAGCTTCATCATCCCCAGCGTCTTCGACTCGACGGTGGCCCCCGCGGTCGCCGCCGCCGTATGCCGTGTGGCGGGCTCCGGCTGACTCGCCGGGCTGGGCCGCACCGGACGCCCGGGTCCTCGCCGCCGGGGCCGGCGCCCTCATCGACACAGCGAAGGGGGCTCGCCGGCCGGCGAGCCCCCTCCACGTCTGCCACCGAGCGGCTACCGGATCATCACCGCGGCGTCGACATCCACCCGGGCGCACTTGGTGCCCGTGCTGCACGCCGCCGGGTTGAGGGTGCTCTTCTTGCCCAGCACCGTGACGGTCACCGTGTGCGAGCCGACCGGCAGCGCGTCACGCGCCCAGACGACGCGGGCCGGCTGCACCGTGGTGGCGTAGAGGTCGACGACCTGGGGCGTGCCCCCGTCGACCTGGACCTGGGCCAGACCGCGGTCCGGCCCCAGCGTGCTGACCCAAGCCGCGTTCCCGCTCACGGTGAAGCTGGTCTGCACGAGTGTCGCCGTCGCCGACCCGGCCGCCCAGCGCACGCCGCCACCGTAGGCCCCGGTCAGGTTCTCGGCGGTCCAGGTGCCCTTGAACCCGGTGATGGCACTGTCGTCCGCGGCCACGAGGGTGAACTTCGGCCCCGTGGCCCAGGCGCCGCAGGTGGTGGCGTTGCAGGCCCGGACCTGGAACTGGTAGCCGACGCCCGTGGTCGAGCCCATCCTCAGGCCGACCGTGGTGCTCGTCGCCGTGGACGTGATCGGCACCGCGGTGAAGGCGCCGAGCGTGCTGGGGCCGTTGCCCGTCGCCATCTGGAGCTCGTACCGGCTGGCGCCGTTCCCGCTCCAGCGCAGGTCGACGGGGATGGTGCTGTCGGCGAGGACCGGCTTCACCGTCAGCGTGCTCCCAGCCAGGCTCTGCACCGGCGCGGTGGCCGTCGGGGCCGCAGCCACTGGGGTCTGGGCGCTGAGGACGACCGCCTGGTCGGTGGTGTTGGCCGCGTCGTCGGCGAAGGCGAGGTAGGCCTGGCGGACGCCGGTCGCGGCGGGCTTGAACGAGACCTGGACGGTCACGCTGGCCCCCGGCGCCACGGTGGCTCCGGTCGCGTTGTCGACGCCCTTGACGAAGTCACCGGGGTTGAGACCGGCGAGGTAGGCCTTGCTCACCGTCAGCGGCGCCGTGCCGTTGTTGGTCAGGGTGACCGACTGGGCCGCGCTGGTGCTGCCCACCGCCGTGTCGGCGAACGTCGGAGCAGCCGACAGGGCGGCACCGGGTGCAGGTGTCTCCGCGACGTCGGTGCAGCCGGGCAGGCCGGCCGGCCCGCCGACGACTCCGGCGCCGTTCTCGAAGATCGTCTGCTCGTTCGCCGCGAGCGGGGTACGGCCGAGCCACAGGGCCCGCGACTCCGCGCCCACGAAGGCCTGCCCGCTGGTGGAGGTCCCCCCGACCGCACGGGCGAGGTCGTTCGGCGTCTGCACCGTGTACCGGGCGGTCCAGCGGACCGACGTCGCGGAGTCGTATGCCAGGGTCCCGTCCCCGGGTGCCCGCAGCGTGCGGCGACCGTTGAGGTCGAAGGCATCGCGGTTGGCGATCAGTCGCTGCTCGACCTGGCCGAGCGGCAGCTGCTTTCCCGCCGCGTCCTGGGCGGTGCCGTGCACCTCCACCGTGCCGCCGCCCGTGACCGGGTCGACCGCGGTGACGAACGGCCGCTCGGCTGTGACGTCGGAGACGGTGGTCTGCTCGGCGACACCGGTTGCCGGGTCGGTGACCCGGATGACGTCTCCGGGCCTCATGTTCGGCGTACGACCGACCCAGCAGGCCCCACCGGGGTGGTTGACCTCCACGGTGCCCGTCGCGTCGGAGGACACCGTCGTCGAGGCGAAGGTCGTCCCGTCCGGGTGGATCAGCGCGAAGGTGTAGGGCGTGTTGGGTCGGTAGCCGGTGGCGGAGATGAAGTCACGGGCCGGGAACCCGATGATGTCGTGCCCCGCTGCGGGCGGGTCGTTGGCGACGACCACGCTGACCGGCGCGGGCTTCGTGAGCGAGCGGTTGCCCGCAGAGTCGACCGCGTCGACGGTGTAGGCGTAGGTGCCCGCCGGCAGGTTGACGTCGAGGTAGGACAGCGACGGTGCGTTGACGTCGGCCACCTTGGTGCCGTTGCGGTAGACACCGTAGCCGGAGACGCCCACTGCATCGGTGGCCGCGCCCCACTGGACCAGGACGTTGCTGCCGTGGATGTCCGGGTTGTTGCCGGCCTTGAGGCCGGGGACCTCGGACGGCGGCGTGGTGTCGGGTGCCGGTGTCACGGTCGCGGTCGCCGGTGGGGCGCTCTGCGCCGACCGGTTGGCCGCGGCGTCGGTGGCGTCCACGGTGTAGCCGTAGGTGCCGGGGGCGACGCCGGTGTCCGTGTACGAGGTGGCCGTCGCGGCCACGTCGGCCACCTGGACGCCGTCGCGGTAGACCCGGTAGCCGGTCACGCCGACGTCGTCGGTCGACGCGGTCCAGGTGACGGCGACGTCGGACCCGGTGACCTTGACGGAGACACCGCCGGGCACGGTGGGCTTGGTGACGTCCTGCTGGGTCACCGCTGCCGCATTGCTCGGCGCCGACAGGTTGCCGTAGGGGTTCCCGATGCCGGCCCCCACCTTCTCGACGTCGGTGGCGCCCGGCCCGAGGGGGCTGGCGTTGTCCAACGCCTCGACCGTGAAGCTGTGGGCCCCGGCTGCGACGTTCGTGAGCGCGTACGACGTGGGCACCGTGAAGGTGCTCGTGCTGTCACCCGCGGTCCCGAAGCTGCCGCCGATCCTGGCGATGGGCACGCCGTTGTCGAGGACCTGGTAGCCGGCGACGTACCAGTCGTCCGTGGAGGCCGTCCACGACAGGGCCACGTCGGACGCGCCGGTCTGGGTGGCGGTCAGGCCGGTCGGCGTCGAGGGCGCCGCGCTGTCAGGCCGCTCGAGCGGGGCGGTGCACAGGCCGGCGACCGGGCCGGGCGCGTTGCCGAGGCCGAGCTCGAAGATGGTCAGCTCCTGGCCCGACAGCGGGTTGGCGCCGAGCCACAGCACGCGGGACTCCGCGCCGGCGAAGGTGCGACCGGTGAGGCTCGTCCCGCCGGCGGCGCGGTAGACGTCGTCGGACGACAGCCCGCTGTAGGTCGCAGTCCACTTCTCACCGGTCGGGTTTCCGGTGGTGTCGTAGGTCATGGTGCCGCTTCCCGGGGCCCGGAGGGTGCGCTTGGCGGTCAGGTCGAAGGCGTCCCGGTTGGCCACCAGGCGCTGCTCGACGTTGGCCAGGGCGATCGGCTTGCCGTCCGGGCCGACGGCGGTGCCGTGGATCTCGACGACGCCGTCGCGCGAGGTCGCGGTGGTGGCCGGCTTCACGATCGAGACCTTGGTCGCCGTGACGTCGGACGTGCGGGTCTGGTCGATCGTCCGGACCACGCCGCCCGAGTACGCGACGGTGCGAACGACGTCACCCGCGCGCAGCTCGGGCGTGATGCCTTCCCAGCAGCCACCGCCGGGGTGGTTCACCTCGACGAGGCCGTCGAACCCGGGAGTGCGCTCGTCGTCCTGCGGGACCTGGCCGGTGGCGCTGCTGATGACCTTGCCGCTGCGGATGACGTAGATGTTGACGAGGTCCGTGGGCTCGAAACCTGCCGGCGAGACGAAGTCGCGCGAGGGGAAGGAGATGATCGACACGGGTGATGCCGGCGGCTCGTTCACCGGCACGACCGGCGCCGGGGCGGCGGTGGTCGTCGCGTCGGCGCCCGGTGACTGGACGGAGCGGTTGCCCGCCGCGTCACCGGCGTCGACGGTGTAGGTGTAGGTGCCGGGCGGGACGTTCTTGTCCACGAACGTCGTCGGTGCCGGAGCGGTGCCGTCGGCGTTCTGCACGGTCGCGATGGCCGTGCCGTCGCGGAAGATGCCGTAGTCGACGACTCCGACGTTGTCGCTGGAGGCCGCCCAGGTGAGCGTGACCGTGTTGTTGTCGGTGACCGTCGCCGTCACGCTCGACGGGGCGGAAGGGGCGGTCATGTCGCTGCCGGGAGGTGGCGGGAGCTTCTCCAGCGGCGCGGTGCACGGCGCAGCGGGTCCGGCGACGATGCCGGCACCGTTCTCGAAGACGGTGGACTCCACGGCGGGGGCGATCGCCCTGCCCAGCCACAGGGCGCGGGACTCGGCGCCGAGCGCCATCGTCACGTCGGCCGCTGCGAGGCCGGTGTAGGTGGCGGTCCACGCGTTCCCGGTGGCGCTGTCGTAGGTGAGCAGGCCGCCGCCCTTGGCCGGTGCCACGGAGGCGGCGCGCAGGGTGCGCGAACCGCTGGCGAGGAAGACCTGCCGGTTGGCGACCAGGCGCTGCTCGAGCTCGGCGACGGGGATCTGCGAGCCGTCGGCCTGCGCCGCGGTGCCGTGGACGACGACCGTGTCGGGAGCCGTCTGGACCGGACGGCCGGCGGTCACGTTCGCCACCGTGGTCTGGTCGGTGACGCCGTCGGCGTCGTCGATGACCCGGACCTTGTCGCCGGGCCGGATGTCAGGTGTGACGCCGACCCAGCAGTACCCGCCGGGGTGGTTCACCTCGACGAGACCGTCGAAGCCGACGGTCCGCGGGTCGTCCTGCGGCACGAGGCCGGAGCCTGTGGTGACCACGACGCCGCTGGGGTGGACGACGTCGACGGTGTAGGTGTGGCCCTCCGCGAAGCCGCTGGCGGACACGAAGTCGCGCTGCGGGAAGGCGATGATCGAGTGGCTGCCCGTCGGCGGTTCGTTGACGACGCCGGGCGCTGTGCCGGGGACCGCTGCCTGCGCAGCCCCTACGCCGAGGGCCGAGAGCCCGCCGGCCGTGACCAGCAGCGCGGCGGCGCCGGCCGCGAGGGCCCTCCGGGAGCGTCGCGCGCCGGGGGCGCGCGGGGCCCCCGGCCTCGGAGACGGGGTGGACGAGGGGTGCGTGTGGGATGTGTCGTCCGCGGCGGCGCGCGCGAACCAGTGTGATGTGGCCATGGCGGCCTCCAGTGCTCTTCACCCGCGCGCCTTTGCGCGCAGACCCGTGCGGTGAAGGTTATGCACCGGGCCGAGGGCCTCCGAAGCCGTTGCTTAGGGGCCCTGAACCCCCAATATTCAGGGGCCGGATCGGCTTGACGCCGGCGCGCCCGGCGATCGCCGTGAACGGGCCGGCCGGCGTGGCGGAGGCCTTGGACCTCAGGCTGCCCTGCGGTCCCGAGAGCCCGCCCGGACGACCGCGCCCTCGCGCACGACGTCGTCGCCGTCGACCCGCGCACCGTCCCAGATGTGGGCCTGGGCGCCGATCTTGACGCGCGCCCCGATCCTGGCGTCACGGCCGACGACGGCGCCGGCCCCGACGTGCACCGTGGAGCCGATCACCGCGTGCGGATGGACCACAGCCTCTCGGTCGACCCACGCGCCCTTGCCGATCCGGGCTCCGGCTCCGACGACCGCGTCGCGGTCGACGTATGCAGATGGCCCGATGAATGCGGTCGGGTCGACGTGGGCGTGCGACTCCACGAATCCGCCACCGTTCTCGTGACGGACGTAGCGCAGCGTCGTGCCGTTGTCCTCTTCGAACTCCTCGTACTTCCTCTGCCGCATCGGGTGCACCCCCTTCAGGTCCAGTCGTGGACACTCTGCCCACGCGTCACTCATGCGGATAAACGTTCAAGTGGACTTGAAGATTCCGCGGAGGCCAGCAGCATGCCGCTGGTCTCACCGCAACGTCTGTACCCGCCCACACAGTTCCTTTGACACCTGTCTCACCACCGGATTTGGCCGTTCCGTCCGAAACCACCCGGCGGCATACGGTGGGGGGATGAACTTCCGATACCTGGGTAACAGTGGACTCAAGATCTCCGAGATCACCTACGGCAACTGGTTGACCCACGGCTCACAGGTCGAGAACGACGTCGCGACGCAGTGCGTGCGAGCCGCTCTCGAGGCAGGCATCAGCACCTTCGACACCGCCGACGTCTACGCCAACACGAAGGCCGAGACCGTCCTCGGCGAGGCCCTCAAGGGCGAGCGCCGCGAGAGCCTGGAGATCTTCACCAAGGTGTACTGGCCCACCGGGCCGGGCGGCAAGAACGACACCGGGCTGTCCCGGAAGCACATCATGGAGTCGGTCAACGGTTCGCTGAAGCGGCTGCAGACCGACTACGTCGACCTCTACCAGGCGCACCGCTACGACACCGAGACCCCGCTCGAGGAGACGATGCAGGCGTTCGCCGACGTCGTGCGCCAGGGCAAGGCGCTCTACATCGGGGTCAGCGAGTGGACCGCTGACCAGATCCGTGAGGGCGTCGCTCTGGCAAAGGAACTCGGCTTCCAGCTCATCTCGAGCCAGCCGCAGTACTCCATGCTCTGGCGCGTCATCGAGGGCGAGGTCGTGCCGACGTGCGAGGAGCTCGGCGTGAGCCAGATCGTGTGGAGCCCCATCGCGCAGGGCGTGCTCACCGGCAAGTACCAGCCGGGCCAGCAGCCCCCGGAGGGCTCGCGGGCCGCCGACGAGAAGGGCGGTGCCGACATGATCAAGCGCTTCATGAACGACGACGTGCTCACCCGGGTGCAGGGGCTCAAGCCGCTCGCCGACGAGGCCGGCCTCACGATGGCGCAGCTCGCCGTCGCGTGGGTGCTCCAGAACCCGAATGTCGCCGCCGCGCTCGTCGGGGCGTCCCGTCCCGAGCAGGTGGCCGAGAACGTCAAGGCCGCCGGCGTGAAGCTCGAGCCCGAGCTGATGAAGAAGATCGACGACGTCCTCGGCGACATCGTCGAGCGCGACCCGGGCAAGACGGTCGAGACGGCGCCGCAGCAGCGCGTCGCCTGACGGCCCGGTCCCCGAGCACGTATGCCGCCCAGCCGGATTCGCGAGGCTGGGCGGCACACGTGTGCCGGGTGTCAGGCGGACACTACGGCGTGATCTTCGTGAGGCGGGTCGACCAGTTGGCGAGCGACGTCCGCGTGCCGCCGCAGCTTCCGATGGGCGCGGTCAGGTACTGCTGGAGGGTGCACGTCTGGGCGATGTACTCCGACGCCATCCAGATCGAGCTGCCGTCGGTGACGGCGGCGCCGTAGTCGCCCCAGCGGGTGCGAGGCGGGTCGCCGACGAACGCCTTGTAGCTGGTGAACCCGTCGTCCGGGCCAAGGCCCTCGCCGACGATGTGGATCGGGCCGACCGCACCGGACGACGAGATCGGGACGTAGCCCGCACTCGGGTAGTGGCTCGGGCCCGCCACGGTGAAGGCCATGGCTCCCTGGCCGCTCGGCAGCATCGTTACGGCAGGGTAGGTCAGGTCGCTGTCGGCCAGAGCCAGGTAACCCTGCTTCTTGATCGAGCCGCCGACCTTGCCGCTGCCGTTGATCCTGGGTTCGAGCGAGAACCACGCGATGCCGGCCCGCAGCTTGCCGCCGACCCGCACCGCAGTGTCGAGGGCCCCCCACAGCACACCGTTGGTGAACCAGGTCTGCTGCATGCGGGTGTCGTTCGCGTCGAGGTGGGAGATGACCTCGTCGTGGGCGGGCGCAGGCGGGTCGAAGAACAGCTGCCAGCACCCGGGACCGAACGGTGTGGAGATCGTCGTGTCGTTGATGCACTCACGCAGCGGGGTCGGGCCGGGCTTCTGCTCGACCTTGGGTGGGAAGACGTACGTCTGGCTGGTGACCAGGCGGTTGGTCACCCTCAGATCGGGCGTCGCGGCGTCGAGCGAGGCTGTGTTCGTCAGCGCCCAGAGACCAAGTCGCTTGGCGGTTCCCGTCGGGTTGCCGGTCTCGGAACCGTCGCCGGCCACCGAGCTGAGCATGAACTCCGTGCCGTTGGCGTCGGCGGCGTACTGGTTGGCCGGTGACGTCGCGGGCCACACCGTGAAGCCGGGGGTGCCGGCCAGCTCGAGGTTGGGCACCAGAGTCACCCGAACCGAGCCGGGGTGCGCCGCGAGCTGGGCCTTGGAGAAGGCGTAGACCTGGGCGGCATTGAAGTTGGGGCCGAACAGGTCGTACTCGTTCGTCGTGATGTAGATGCCGTTGGCGTCGCCACCGATGTGCGGGTAGTCCTGGAAGCACGGGCCATGCGCTCCCTTGTCGGTCGTGCAGCCGTGGTCCGGCGTGCCCTCGGTGCCGTCGTTCTGTGCCGGAACGGAGTAGATGGTCCACGAGCCTCTCGGGTCGCCGGTGTTCGAAACTGCGACGTCGATCGTGTTGCGGCCCGTGAAGTCACCTGTCCCCGGCACGACGTGGAGGGTCGTGATCGCCACGACGAAGCGCCCGAAGTCGGGGTCGTAGAGGCAGACCGGGTCGATGACGTCGGGCCCGAAGACGGGCCGCGCCTTGGTGCGATCGACGGCCGCCGGGTACTGGAAGAACGTGTTGAGGTCCTGAACCCCGGTCAGGGGCTGGGCGTTCGAGTCGTACACCCGGAGCACGCTGTTGACCGACTCGACCGTGAAGCCGTTGCCGACACAGAGCGCCTGGTCCGGAGGTTCGAGCGAGAACTGGTTGCCGCCGTTGGCCGTGCGCTGGTCGCGGTGGTTGAGGCCCTGGATGCTGGCCCGGACCGCCGGGTTGGTCGCCGCGACCGCGCTGGAGGGCACCACCGGCGCGTCGAGCGGGTGCTTCGGGAAGATCCCGTGCTTGAAGTTGGGGTCAGGACGCGCGGAGGGGACCGCGGGGCCTTCGCCGTCAGGACCGGCCCGGAGCTCGGGCTGCTGGAGCCCGCCGGCTCCTGCTGCGGTCGCGCGGATGGACGTCGTGCCAGAGGACGGTATCTGGCGAGTGTCAGAAGGGGCGGCGTTCGCGGCTCCTGGCAGACTCAGCAGCGCTGCGACGAGGGCCGCGGCTCCGCTGGTGGCGATGATCTTTCGCATGAGCACCTCCGAGAGAATCTGCACGGACGCGTCGCGCGGGACTCCTTCGGGTCAAGCATGCGGAACTCGGCCCACACGACTTCCGAATGTACGCGGGCGGGGCACGGCCCCGGACGGCTTTGGGGTTTTTGCCCGTGGCAGCGCCGATGACTGCAGGCACCCCGTTCGGCGCGCCGGACGGCATACGCCCGATGTGCCACCCCGTGTCACCGCGGGTGGCTAGCCTGCGGCCATGGCACAGGGGGAGGGCGTGCGGTTCTCGCACGAGTCCGAGCGGATCGTCTGGGAGCGGCTCGGCGGCACCGTCGCGGAGGGCACGGTCCTGCTGGCCAACCTGCGGCTGACGTCCGCGCGCAAGGACCACGAGCTCGACATCGTGGTCCTCATGCCGGGTGTCGGCATCGTCGTCGTCGAGGTCAAGGGTGGCAGCGTGTCGGTCGACACCCAGGGACAGTGGTGGTCCGGCGGCGGCACCCGCAAGAGCCGCGTGCGTCCCGTCGAGCAGTGCCGCGACGGCAAGTACGCCCTGCGGGAGTTCATCGAGGCGGACCCACGCTGGAAGAACCGACGCAGCCGGGTGCGCTTCGGTCACGCGGTCGTCGTGCCGTTCACCGAGCTCGCCGACGACTTCGCGACCACGGACTGCCCCCGGTGGATGATCAGCGGCAGCCGCGACCTCGACGACCTCGCTCGGCGCATCCACGACGTGGTCGGGAGGCAGGAGAACGAGCAGCGCGTCCCGACCGACGACGACATCGAGCTGATCGTCGAGATCCTCACTGGCAGAAGCTTCCCCGCGCCTGACGTCGCCGCCGATGCCGACGAGCGCGAGGCCGCGGCCGACCGGCTGACTCTCGAGCAGGCTGCCCTGCTGCAGGTCACGCGGCTCATCCGGCGGATGGAGATCCGCGGAGGGGCCGGTAGCGGCAAGACGATCCTCGCCCTGACCCAGGCCAAGGACCTGACGCGGGGCCAGGGCGACCGCAGGGCGCAGCGCGTGGCTCTCGTCTGCTACTCGATCGGGCTCTCCCAGTACTTCAAGCGGCAGCTCGCCGGCGTGCCGCGCAACCACCGGCCCGCCTTCGTCGGCTCGTTCGAGGACCTCGCCAACCTGTGGGGCATCGACACCGCGTCGCACGACCGCAACGACGCCGCCTTCTGGGAGCGCGACCTCGCTGCCGGGATGGCCGAGGTCGCCTCAGGGCTGCCCGAGGGCAAGCGGTTCGACGCTGTCATCGTCGACGAGGCCCAGGACTTCGCCGACCACTGGTGGCACCCGCTCATGAAGTCCCTGCGCGACGAGGACGAGGGCGGGCTCTACGTCTACAGCGACGAGAACCAGCGGATCTTCGCCCGCTACGGCCGGCCGCCCGTGCCGCTCGTCCCGCTCGTGCTCGACCACAACCTGCGCAACACCCAGCAGATCGCCCGCGCGTTCGGCCCGCTCGCCCCGACGCGTATGCAGCTGCGTGGCGGAGACGGGGCCGAGGTGACCTTCGTCGGCACCACCCTCGACGAGGCCATCGACGCAGCCGACGACCAGGTCGACGTGCTGCTCGCCGCGGGGTGGCGTCCAGAGCACGTGGCGCTGCTGACCATGGGGTCGCGTCATCCCGCCCAGGTGGAGCGCCAGGAGGCCGACGGCCACGTCGGCTACTGGCGCTCCTTCTGGGAGGACGACGACGTCTTCTACGGGCACGTGCTCGGCTGCAAGGGTCTCGAGCGCAGGGCTGTCGTGCTCTGCGTCAACGCGAAGTCCACCGACCGCGCCCGCGAGATGCTCTACGTCGGGATGTCGCGCGCGACCGACCAGCTGGTGGTCGTCGGCGACCCCGACTTCGTCCGTGAGATCGGCGGCAGCCAGGTCGCAGCCCGCCTCGGCCTGGAACCTCGCTGACAGAGCCACCTCGGCGTGCGGTAGCGCCGAATCCCTCGGTACCGCAGGATAATTCGGGCGCAAGGTGCGATTTGGAGCATCTCAGCACGCGGGTTTGCCCAATCTTCCGCGGCACGGTCGGTCGCCGGCGTAGCGTGCTGGGTTGCGGCATACGCGGGCCCTCTTCTCGAGAGCAAACGGCACCCGACGCCCGCGCCCGCAGTGGAGATGACATGTGGCACAAGAAGGTCAGCATCGCCTTGTCAGCCGGTTCTCTCGCAGCACTCAGCGCCCTCGCCTTCGCCGTTCCGACCGAGGCGGCGCGACAGGGCGCTCAACGCATCAAGATCAATGACGACTGCAACCCCGCGTCGTTCAACCAGTTCCTCGGGTCTCCCGACGCCTGCGTCAAGAAGAACGGCAAGACCACCATCGAGGCCTTCATCGCCGAGCTCCAGGCCACGCAGAAGGTGGCCGCCTGGAACTTCAAGCCGTCCATGCTCAAGATCAAGGAGGGGCGTCCCGTCATCCTCGACAACCGCGGCGGCGAGACCCACACCTTCACCATGGTCGACCACTTCGGCGGCGGGTTCGTCGAGTTTCTCAACGCCCCCTCCGGCAACCCGGTTCCGGCGGAGGAGTGCGTGACCCACGGGGCCGGCGGGCTCCTCCCGAAGCCGCCCTCGCCGGTCAACGTCTTCGTCAGCGCCGGGGCGAGGGAAGCCTTCGACACGGCCCACCTCATGCCGGGCACCTACCTGTTCCAGTGCTGCATCCACCCGTGGATGCGAGTCGTCCTCACGGTCAAGTAGCACGCCGGGGACGCCAGACGGCTTCGACGCCACCAGACTCGCCCCCCGCGATCAACCGTCGCGGGGCGGCGCGGCCGGCACTGGCGTACGCCCTGATGGCTGGGGACAACTCTGACGGCGATGCGTTGGCGCGGTCAGGATGGCAGCCATGACCTTCGAGGACCTGCCACCACGAGCCAGCGAGATCCCCCTCACCGATGCAGTCGTCGCCGGCGACGTCGTCGACCTCATCATCGGTGAGGCTGATCGGGCCAACGGCTGCGTCGGGCTGATGATATGCGACGAGCGGCATCGCGGCATCCAGCCCGTCGTGCTGCACGACGTCTCCGATGATCCGGGGGCCGACGGGCTGGTCGGGCTTCTCGAGCTCGTGCTGCCGCTCGTCGGCGAGAGCCGGGGTTCCCTCCTCGTCGCGCGTGGCCGACCGCACGGCTCCGTCGTCGACGACATCGACCGCGTGTGGCACCAGGCCGCCATCGATCTCTGCGGCGCGCACGGTGTGCGGCTGCTCGGGTTCCACGTCGCCACGGGCGACGGGGTCTTCCGGCTGCCGGATCCGCTGACCAGCGCCCCTGAACCGGCGGCGAGCTGACCCTTGAGCCCACCGAGTCACGCGAGGGGTGGAGCGTTCGTGGACACCAGCAGCAGGTCGAGCTCCTCCCGCAGGTGTGCCGTCACGGGGCCGGGGTCCGGCACGACGTCAGGGTCGGTGACCACGCTGATGGTGAGGGTGCCGGCATACGAGAGCACGTCGAAGGTCAGGGCGACGTTTCCGGGCGTCACCGCGACCGGCAGCACTCGCGTGACCTCGCGGCCGCAGAAGGTGAACGGAGCAGTGGGGCCGCGCACGTTGGTGACGAACGAGTTGACCAGTCGCTGGTGGTCGACGAACCACTGCAGCAGCCCCACGCGGGCGAGGGCGCGGAAGGCGACGCCGAGCGGCGCCGCAGAGGCGGCTCGCGGCCGCCCTCGCTGCCAGCGCGTGAGCTGTGCGACGTGCAGGAGCCTGGCAGGGCCGTCGGTCTCGCAGGCGGACTCGACGGGGATCCGGAACGGCACGACCCCGGTCTCGTTGCCCAGCCGGCCGGCCGTCGTCGAGGTCCGCGACGAGTAGGGCACCGAGAGCACCACCGAGTCGACCGGTTCACCGCGATCCGCCAGGGAGCGGCCGATCGCCCCGGCCACCGCGGTGAGGAGGACGTCGTTGAGGGTCGCGCCGTGCCGGTGGGCGGCATCGATGGCGTCACCGAGCGGGGTCTCCAGCAGCGAGACCCGGCGGCGTGGGCCCGTCGGCCGGTTGAACGACGTGTGCGGGCACAGACGGGGCCGTTCCCGCCGGGCACCCAGGTCGTGCAGGCCTGACCACAGGAGGCGTAGTCGTTGCCGCACCGATCCGGCTGTGCGGAGCGGGCCGCGCAGGCCTCGCCCCACCGGCCGCCCGGACGTCGGCGCGCTCGACGGGACGCCGGGCGTCTCCGGCGCACCGTCTGCCAGGGCGCCGAGGACCGCCAGGCCACCGATCCCGTCAGTCAGGACGTGGTGCGCGACGAAGACCAGGGCTGCCTCGCCCCCGGGCAGGCCGCTGAGCCAGTGGGCGGCCCAGAGGGGACGGTCGCGGGGGAGCGGGCGACAGGCGAGCTCGGCCATCCGCAGCAGCAGGGCCTCCGTGCTGTCCACCCGCTCGAAGCCGAGGTGCCTGCCGACGAGGAACTCGTCGTCGTCGAGCCAGTAGGGCCGCCCTCTCCCGAAGGGCCTGACGCGCAAGCGCTGCCGCAGTCGGGGCACCCGCCGTGTCCCGAGGTCGAGGGCCGACACCACTGCCGACGGGTCCAGTCGGGAGCCGCCGTCGACGACGAGGACCGCAGCGATGTTCATCGGGGCCGGGCCCCGGTCGCTGAGCAGCGTGGTGAGGTCGTTGGGCGTGAGGCGGGTTACCTCACCGTCACCACCTCTGCGGTATGCGGCACCCGAAGGGCGCGTGCCCGTGGTCATGCTTCGACGCTAGGCCGCCCGCGCGTCCGATCCGGCTGCTCCCGCGAAACCGCCGTGTCTGCTGCGTCACCTCGGTCGTCTCCCAGCGAGCGCCCAGCCATGCCGCAGCCACGTCCCAGCCGGGTTCCAGCAGATCCTGACCAGTTCTTGACCAAGGTCTGCGTAGCCGTTACCGGGCCCGACTCGTTGACCCCGGCGAGCGAGTACGCGTGTAGTCGCCTCGCCGGTCACCGGACCGAACGCCTCGGGGGTGTTCTCCAACCAGCGGATCCAGGAGCTGTCCCGCATGCCCAGATCATCCAGTCACCACCGTTCCCGCGTGCTCCCGCTCGTCGCGGCTGCCGGGCTCGTCGCGGGCTTCGTCGCGGCCGCGCCGGCGCTCGCGGCGACGCCGGACTCCGGTTCCCTGTCCGACACGAGCACGAGCGTGCAGTGGAGCGCAGGGCCCTTCGCCGCCCCCAACGTCACCGGAACCACCGGGGACGTCACGTGCGGACCCCAGCTGTGTGACGACTTCGCGCTTCACGTGGCCACACCGAGCGGCTACGGGGACACCCACCAGCTGACGATCAAGGTCGGGTGGCCCACGGCCGCCGCCGACTTCGACGTGTACCTTCTCGACGGCACCGGGGCCGTCGTCGCGTCGGCCGCCTCGTCCTCCGACCCGGAGGTGATCGTGGTGCCGCCCACGAGCGGCGACTACACCGTCAGGGTCGTTCCCTTCGCCCCTCTCGGCGACACCGTCACGGGAACCGCGACGCTGACGGACGTGCCGGCCAACCCGGCGCCCGGCACGGCCACGCCCCCGACCTTCAGCCAGTACGGCGCGCCCCAGTCGTTCGCCCGTGCGCACGACGCGGGCGAGCCGTCGATCGGCAGCAGCCACACCACGGGCGGCACCTTCTACCAGGCGCTCTATGACACGTACAAGGCGACGTGGGACGACAGCGTCAGCCCCTCGAAGGTGACGTGGGCCGACGTCTCGGCGACGCCGGCCAAGGGCTGCGCCACGGGCGGCTCGACGTCGCTCGACCCGATCGGGTTCACCGACGCGAAGACCGGTCGCGTCTTCGAGAGCCAGCTCGCCGGCAAGACGTCGCTCATGTGCTACTCCGACGACGACGGCAAGACGTGGTCGCCCAGTCAGGGCGGTGGCCTCAACTCCGGCGTCGACCACCAGACCGTGGGCGGGGGGCCATACTCTCCCAACGGCATCGGGGCACTGCCGACGTCCACCTACCCCAACGCCGTGTACTACTGCAGCCAGGACATCGCCGACGCGAACTGCGCGTCGAGCCACGACGGCGGCGTGACGTTCGGCCCGGCCGTCCCGATGTACTCGCTTCTGGACTGCGGCGGCCTCCACGGTCACGTGAAGGTGGCTCCGAGCGACGGCACCGTCTACGTGCCGAACAAGTCGTGCGGCGGCAACCAGGCCGTGGCAGTGTCCGAGGACGGCGGCACCACGTGGTCGGTGCGCAAGGACCCGGCGAGCACGGCCGGCGACTCCGACCCCAGCGTCGGCATCGGCGCCAAGGGCACCGTCTACATGGGCTACCAGGCCGCCGACGGCACGCCCCGTGTCGCCGTGAGCCGCGACAAGGGCAAGACGTGGACCGACGACCAGAACGTCGGCGCGAGCCTCGGCATCCACAACACCGTCTTCCCCGCAGTGGTCGCCGGCGACGACGACCGTGCCTCGTTCGCCTTCATCGGCACGACGACCCCCGGCAACTACCAGGACGCCACGAGCTTCAAGGGCGACTGGCACCTCTACGTGTCGACGACCTACGACGGCGGCAAGAGCTGGGTCACCGTCGACACGACGCCGACCGACCCGGTGCAGCGTGGTTCGATCTGCACGGGCGGCACGACGTGCGGCAACGACCGCAACCTGCTCGACTTCATGGACGCCACCGTCGACAAGACCGGACGCGTCGAGGTGGGCTACGCCGACGGGTGCACCGGGGCGTGCGCGCAGCCGGGTGGCGCTCAGAACTTCGACGCGTACGCCACCATCGCGCGCCAGCAGTCGGGCAACACGCTCTACGCGGCCTACGACGCCCTGCCAAACCTGACCCCCACGGCGATGTCGGTGGCGAAGTCCGGTGGCCTCTACGTCACGTCGGCGACGGTCGCGAACACCGGTAAGGCGGCCGCCACCGGCGTCACCTCCCGTCTGTTCGTCGACGGTGTCAACGTCGCCACGACGGCACCGACCGACCTCGCAGCAGGGCGCTCGACGACCGTGACCTTCCCGGGTGTGCGTCTCGCCAAGGGCACTCACACGGTCGCCGTCGTCGTCGACCCCGACAACCGCATCCGTGAGTCCGACGAGACGGACAACCGGCGGCAGACGGAGGTCACCCGGTGAGGCTGCCCGCCGCGCTGGCGTTCGTGGGAGCCGCCGCCACGCTCGCCTTCCTCGGCGGGTGCGCCGATGAGATGGAGCAGGCCATGGCCGAGACCGCCCCGGGCTCGACTGCCGCCGCCATGGTCTGCGCCGCCGCCGCGAAGCCCGTCGACCTGCCCGCGGGATATCCGGCACAGGCGACGCTGCCGGCGGGCTTCGTGGTCACCGGTGTCCAGTCACGCACCGGAGGGCGCACCGTCGTGACAGCCGTCTCGCCCAAGCCGTTCGCGCAGACCCTCGCGGACATGCAGAAGGCGTACTCCTCTCGCGGGTGGACCCCCTCGGAGGGCGAGGTGGAGGACCGTGACGCGGAGTCGAACTTCGACGGCAACGGCCTGCGCGGCAGGTGGGCGGTGCGCGAGATCCCCGACTGCACGGGCAACACGTCGGTGAGCGTCCTGCTCGGGAAGTGACCCTGCCGGCGGCGTGCGCGATCCCGCGCTCGCCGCCGGCTGGGGGGATGCATCCCGGTGACGTGTCTGGGTGGTCACAGGGTGGTGCCGTCACGGCCGGGGCGCGGGACGATGGAGGTGGCCGGAGCACACGGCCCCGACCGGCAGGGAAGGGGAGAGCGATGGGCGCCGATGCGAGCCCGACGGACACCACCACGAGCCACGGCATCGTCGTCGGGTACGACGGGTCGCCGGGGGCGCGTCTCGCCCTGGACTGGGCGGTCGAGACCGCGAAGCGCGACGACCGCCCGCTCACCCTGTTCCACTGCGTGGGCCTGACGATGACCCCGACCTTCCGCGCGTACGACCCAGGGGTCCACGCCCACACCTACGAGGAGCTGTCCCGGGGCGTCCTCGCCGAGGCCGTCGACATCGCGTCGGAACAGCTGAGCGCAAAGGACGTTCGCCCGCTGAGCGCTGTCGGCAACGCCTCGGCGGAGCTCGTCGGCGTCTCGGCGCAGGCCGATCTCCTGGTCACCGGGTCGCGCGGGCACGGCACCATCTCGTCGGGGCTGCTGGGTTCCACGTCGTATGCCGTCACAGCGCACGCGCACTGCCCCGCGGTGGTCGTGCGTGGCCCGTCCGTGGTCCACGCTGGCCCGTCGCGACCGGTTGTCGTCGCCTTCGACGACTCGAAGCCGGCCCAGACAGCCATGCAGACGGCCGTCCAGGTCGCCGCCGCAGCGG
>JABFXB010000461.1 GCA_013361975.1 Dermatophilaceae bacterium | reverse complement strand
GCGCGGTGCTTCTCCGTCACGGCCTTGCGGCGCAGCTTCATGCTGGGCGTGAGGTCGCCCTCCTCGATCGTGAGGTCCTTGTCGAGGATGGTGAACTTCTTGATCGTCTCCCAGCGGTTGAGCCCGTCGTTCAGCTTGTCGACGTAGCCCTGCACGAGCGCCCGCGCCTGCGGCGAGAGCGCCACCTCGGCGTACGACCTGCCCTCCAGGCCGACGGTCGGCGCCCACGCGGCCACGGCGTCGGGATCGAGCGTGACGAGGGCCGTCGCGTAGTTGTGGCCGGCGCCGTGCACGAGGAACTGGCTGACGAACGGGCACAGGCCCTTGAAGCGCGCCTCGATCTCGGCCGGGGCGATGTACTTGCCGCCCGAGGTCTTGAAGACGTCCTTCTTGCGGTCGGTGACGTAGAGGAAGCCGCGCTCGTCGACGCGCCCGATGTCGCCGGTGTGGAACCAGCCTTCGTCGGTCAGGACCTCGGCCGTCGCCTCTGGGTTGTTGTGGTAGCCGCGCATGACGCCCGGTCCTTTGACGAGGATCTCTCCGTCCTCCTCGGCGATGCGCACCTCGGTGCCGGGCAGCGGCCAGCCGACCGAGCCGTACTGGTAGGAGCCGTGCGTGGGCGAGTTGACGGTCGTGCCCGACGACGTCTCGGTGAGGCCGTAGCCCTCCTGGACGAGCAGGCCGACGGCACCGAACCAGCGCGCGACGTCGGCGTTGAGCGGCGCCGACCCGCTGATCATGAAGCGCACCCGTCCACCGAAGCGCTCCTGGATCTTGTGCAGGACGAGCTTCGTCGCGAGGTCGTGGCGCCGCTTGAGCCGGGGCGAGGGCTGCTCACCGCGTGCGAGGACGTCACGCATCTCGCCGCCGACCTTGAGCGCCCAGTCGATGAGCTGCTTCTTGACGCCCTTCTCACCGGCGAACATGAGCTCGATGCGGCCACGGGCCTTCTCGAAGATGCGCGGCGGGCCCGCCATGAACGTCGGCTTGATGACGCCCATGTTGTCGACGATCTTCTCGACCCGGCCGTCGACGGCGGTCGGGAACCCGATCTGGAGGCCGGTCGCGAGGAGCATCTTGCCGAAGACGTGCGACAGCGGCAGCCAGAGGAACTGCAGGTCGTCCTTCGTCAGCGTGCCGATCGCGTCGATGACGGCGCCCTCGTAGACGACGCTGTCGTGCACGAGGCGCACGCCCTTGGGGCGGCCGGTGGTGCCGGAGGTGTAGATGACGACGGCCAGGTTCTCGGGACCGAGCTGGTCGATGCGCGAGTCGACGAGGTCGGGCGTCGCGGCGAGCCACTCGCGTCCGCGCTCGGCGAGCTCGTCCGTGGTGATGACCCAGCCGTCGTCGCTCGCGCTCCCGGTCAGGGCGATGACCTGGCGCACACCGGGGATCTCGGAGCGGACGTGCTGCAGCTTGGCGACCTGCTCGTCGTTCTCCGCGAAGACGATGCCGCTGCCGGAGTCACCGAGGATGTACGCGACGTCCTCGGCGATCGTCGTCGGGTAGACGGTGGTGGTGGCCCCGCCGGCGCAGATGACGGCGAGGTCGGCGAGGATCCACTCGACCCGGGTGGTCGACGCGATGGCGACGCGGTCCTCGATCTCGACCCCGAGGCTGATCAGGCCCGCGGCCCACTGCTCGACGACCTCGTGGGTCTGCGCCCACGTCAGGGTGGTCAGCTCGCTCGACCCCTCGGCGAAGTGGAGGTAGGCCGGCGCGTCGGGGGTGGCCCGGACGCGGCTGCGGAAGAGCGCACCCACGCTGGGGGCGCGGTCGTCGAGGACCTTCTGGTCGACGTCGCGGTCGGCGAGGGCCTGGAGGGGCATGTGGACTCCTTCGTCACTACGGGCGGCCGTCATCGGCGTAGCGGGCACCCGCCATGCCGGGATGATGTCAACAATCCACGCGGCAGTCACGCATCTGTGGTGCTTCGACACCGCACCGTGACCCGCGGGTAACTAGCGCCTGTGCGAGGCGGCGGCCACGTTGCCCACCAGCCCGATCGCGACCCACGACGCGATGAGCGAAGAGCCGCCGCTCGAGACGAACGGCAGCGGCAGGCCGGTCACGGGCATGACGCCGAGGTTCATCCCGATGTTCTCGAAGGCCTGCACACCGAACCACACGCCGACGCCGATGGCGACGAGGCGCCCGAAGGCGTCGGCCCGTCGCGCCACGAGGACGCAGCGCACCACGATGAAGCCGAGCAGCAGCACGAGGCCCGCCGCGCCGAGGAAGCCCAGCTCCTCGCCGGCGACGGAGAAGACGAAGTCGGTCTCCTGGAAGGGGATGAAGCCGCCCTGGGTCTGCCGGCCCTCGAAGAGGCCCTGCCCCCCGAGACCGCCCGAGCCGATCGCGATGCGGACCTGGCGGGTCTGGTAGCCGATGCCCTGCGGATCGAGCGACGGGTCGAGGAAGGCGCGCAGCCGGTTGCGCTGGTAGCCCGAGAGCACCGGCGTGAGGAAGGCCGCTGCGACGGCCGCGACCCCCGTCACGAGCACTGCGGCAGTCCAGAGGGCAGGCGCACCCGCCGCCGCGATGACGACCACCGACATCGCGACGAGCACGAGTGCGGAGCCCAGGTCGGGCTGGGCCAGCACCAGCACGACGGGGATGCCGGCGACCACCCAGGCCAGGGCGACGTCGCGGTGTCGCTGCGGCATACGTCGGTCGGCGCGCTCGGCCAGCAGCATCGCCAGCCCGACGGCGAGCGCCACCTTCATGAGCTCGGAGGGCTGCAGCGTCATCCCGCCCGGCAGCCGGATCCACGAGCGCGACCCGTTGACGGTGGACCCCAGCGGGGACACGACGGCGACGAGGCCGAGGACGGCCAGCCCGTAGACGACCGGCGCGAGCGCTCGCACGGCGCGGACGTCGAGCCGCGTGACGACGACAGCGCACACCACGCCCACGGCGAGCGCGACGAGCTGCTTGAGGGCCGCCGCGGCGCCGGCGTCGGCACGCGTGGCAGACCAGACGAGCACGACGCCGACGACGGAGAGCCCGGCGGCGCCGATGAACAGGCCGAGGTCGACCCGCAGCCAGGACCGTCCGGCCCCCGGCGCGCCGCGACGGTCGGCGCGTGGGCCGACGGTCAGGACGGGACGATCGCCGAGAGGATCTCGCGACACCGTTGCACGTCCTGGGCCATCTGCTCGACGAGCGACTCGATGGACTCGAACCTCAGCGTCGGACGCAGGTGGTCGACGAACTCTACGGCGACCCGCTCGCCGTAGAGGTCGAGGTCGGTGCGGTCGAGGACGTACGCCTCGACCCGGCGCTGGTGGCCGTCGAACGTGGGGTTGGTGCCCACCGACACCGCCGCGGGAAGGGACCGGTCGGGGTCGGACGGGTCCACGCCGAGGCGCAGCAGCCACCCGGCGTAGACGCCGTCGGCGGGCACGAGGCCCTCGTGGTCCTGCGAGAGGTTGGCCGTCGGGTAGCCGAGCTCGCGGCCCCGGTGGTCGCCGTGGACGACCGTGCCGGTGACGCGGTGCGGGCGCCCGAGGATCTGGGCGGCGTGCGCGACGTTGCCCGCGAGGATCTCGGCCCGGAGCTGGGTCGAGCTCCAGCGGGCTCCCACGGCCACTCCCTCCCCGATGTCGTCGAGCGCGATGACGTCGAAGCCGTCGGTGGCGCCGAGCCGGCGCAGGGTCTCCACGTCTCCGGAGTTGCGCACGCCGAAGCGCGTGTCCTTGCCGACCACGACCGCCGTCGCACCGAGCGCCTCGACGAACGTCGAGCGGACGAACTCCTCGGGGGTCTGCTGCGCGAACTCCGCGGTGAACTCGATGACGAGCACCGCCCCGATGCCGACGGACTCGAGGGCGTCGAGCCGCTGCTCGAGCGACATGACTGCAGCCGGGGCGCGGTCGGGGTACAGCACCGCGATCGGGTGCGGCTCGAAGGTGACCGCGACGGGAAGGGCGTCGCGCTCGGCGGCCTCGCGCACGACCCGGGTCAGCACCTCGCGGTGCCCGCGGTGCACGCCGTCGAAGTTGCCGAGGGTGACGACGGTGGGCCCGAGGTCGGTCGGGATGTCGTCGGGTCCGTACCAGCGCTGCACGGCGACCACTGTAGTGGCCGGGTTCCGGGGCTCGCGCACGCTGGTCAGACGGCAGCGCCGGACGAGACGAAGACCACCTTGGCCCGTGCCGTGGCGCGGGTCTCGTCGAGCACGGCGACGAGGCGGCCCTCGGGGTCGATGGCGGCGACCGCCGCGTCCCCGCCCGGGCCGCTGGGGATGCGCTGGCCGTGGCTGAGCCGCACGGCGTCCGCAGCCGACACCTCGTGGACCGGGAGCTGCGCACGCGCCGCTTCGGCGATGGGGAGCAGCCGTATGCCGGAGGGACCGTCGGTCTCGGCCGTGGCCGCCAGTTCGTCGAGCGAGACCGCCTGGTCGAGACCGAATCGGCCCACACGGGTGCGGCGCAGCGCCGTCAGGTGCCCGCCGACCCCGAGGGCGGCCCCGAGGTCTCGCGCCAGGGCGCGCACGTAGGTGCCTGACGAGACGTCCACCTCGACGTCGACGTCGACGACGTCGATCGAGGGGCCGACCTCAACGGTCGCGGTGCCCGGCCGCACGGAGAGCACGTCGAACCGGCTCACCGTCACCGGCCGGGCCGGCAGCTCGACGGTGTCACCCTGGCGCACCCTCGTGTAGCTGCGCACACCCTTGACCTTGATGGCGCTGACGGCGCTGGGAACCTGCTCGATGTCGCCGGTCAGGGCGGCGACGGCCGCCGGGAGGGCCGCCTCCACAGCCCGGACGTCGTCGACCCCCGGCGCCAGGGTGGCCTCCCCCTCGGCGTCGTCGGTGAGGGTCGAGATGCCCAGTCGGATCGTGGCGGCATACGACTTGTCACACCCCACGAGGAACGTCAGCAGCTTGGTGCCGCGGTCGACGCCGAGCACGAGCACGCCGGTGGCCATCGGGTCGAGGGTGCCGGCGTGGCCGACCCTGCGGGTGCCGCAGAGCCGGCGGGCGCGTGCGACGACGTCGTGGCTGGTCCAGCCGGCCGGCTTGTCGACGACGAGCAGACCGCCGGAGCCGTCGGTCATCGCGCGTCGACGTCGGCGTTCACCCCGCCGGCCGTGAGGTCGCGCACGTCGTCTTCACCGTCGAAGTCCTCGTCGTCGAGCCGCTCGGCCGGCTTGCGGTACGGGTCGGCGTCGCCGGCCGGCTTGGCGTTCGCCGCGGCACGGGCGAGCTCGGCGTCACGGGCGCGCGTCTGGGCGACGAGGTCCTCGAGGTGTGCTGCGCCCTCGGGCAGGGCGTCGGCGATGAACTCGACCGACGGCGTGAGGCGGATACCGATGCCCTTGCCGACGGCGGAGCGGATGCGCCCCTTGTTGGCCTCGAGCACGTCGGCCGTCGCCTTGCGCTCCTCGTCGGAGCCGAACACGGTGTAGAAGACCGAGGCGTGCTGGAGGTCGCCGGTGACGCGAGCGTCGGTGATCGTGACGAAGCCGAGGCGTTCGTCCTTGAGCCGGAACTCGAGGTACTCGGCGACGATGACCTTGATCCGGTCGGCGATCTTGCGGGCGCGGGCGGGGTCAGCCATG
>JABFXB010000322.1 GCA_013361975.1 Dermatophilaceae bacterium | reverse complement strand
CGTCACCAGCCTGCGAGGGACCTCACGGTCTGCACCGTGTCGATCTCGGAGACCGGCTTGTCGTCGCGATAGCGCAGCACCCGCGCGAAGCGCAGCGCCATGCCGCCGGGGTAGCGGCTCGAGCGCTGCACGCCGTCGAAGGCGATCTCGACGACCTGTTCGGGGCGCAGCGGCACGACGCCCCACTGCTGTCCGGAGCGCCCGGCCTCGACGTCGGCCGGGTCGACGGCGAGCCCGCTGAACCGCTCGGTCTGCCACGCGAGCATCTCGTCGGTCATGCCCTTGAAGGTCTTGCCGAGCATGACGAGGTCGCCGGTGTCGGCGTCGCGTGCCCCGAGGTGGATGTTGGAGAGCCAGCCGCGTCGCCGTCCGCTGCCCCACTCGACACCGAGCACCACCAGGTCGAGGGTGTGCCGCGGCTTGACCTTGACCCACCCGGGACCGCGCCGGCCGGCGGCATACGGCAGGGCGGGGTCCTTGACGACGACGCCCTCGTGACCCGCGGCGACGAGGTCGGCGAAGAACTCCTGCGCGCGCTCGGGGTCGTCGGTGAGCTCGCGCGGCACGAGCCACGCCGGCGGGACGGTGGTGGCGAGCCGGGCCCAGCGCGTGGCGGCCGGCTCGTCGAGCAGGTCGTCGCCGTCGAGGTGGAGCAGGTCGAAGAAGAACGGCGTGAGCGGGACCTCGTCCCGGAGGCGTTCGACGTCGGCGCTGCTCGCCGTGCGCGCGCCGGTGACCTGGAACGGCTGCGGACGGCCGCGTTCGCCGAGGGCGATCACCTCGCCGTCGAGCACGAGGGTCTCGACGTCGAGGGACTCGAGGGCCTCGGTGATCTCGGGCATGCGGTCTGTCACCTCGTCGAGCGTCCGGGTGAACAGGCGTACGGTGCCCGGGCTCGTGCGGTTGTCGACGTGGGCCTGCAGCCGTATGCCGTCGAGCTTCGTCTCGACGACGACCTCCCCGCCCAGCGTGGCGAGGGCGGCGGCGACGTCGGGCGCCGAGCCGGCGAGCATCGGACGTAGTGGCCGGCCCACCTCGAGCGTGAGGGCCTCCAGAGCCTCGACGCCACCCGTGAGGGCGGCACTGGCGACAGGGCCCGCGAACCCGGCGAGCATGACGGCGCGGCGGACCGCGGCGTCGGGCACGTCGGCCGCCTTGGCGACCGCCTGGAGCATGACCCCGTCGCCCGCGCCCTGGCGCGTTTCGCCGGTGATGAGGCCCCGGAGCCACTGCTGCTCGTCGGCGGTGGCACGCGCGAACAGGTCGTGCACGGCGGCGGTGCGGGCCGCGGCCGAGCCCGAGCCTCCGATGCCCGCGATGGCGGTCGCGGCGGCGTCGACCTCCTGGACCGTAAGGGTGCTCGTCGGCGCCGGCTCGGGCAGGCCCTGCAGCCCCCGCCAGCTGACGCCGATGCGCCGCTGGGGCAGCACCCCCGACAGGTGCGCGGTGACCACCTCGACGGTGGCCGGTCCGTCGGCGGCGGCGCGGGCGAGGCAACCGGCGAGCGCCTCGACCTTGGCGGTGCGCGACGCCGTCGCGGCGACGGCGTGGGACGTGGCGACGACGTCGGAGAGCTGCATGCTCAGATCCTGCCCCTTCCCACCCACACCCAACCCCTCCTCAACCGTCGAGAGGCCAAGTTTCGCCCCCTCCACAACGTCGAGAGGCCACTCGTGGCCGCCTGCACGCGGTCGAGAGGCCACTCGCGTACGCGTCGGGTCTAGATTCGGACTCATGCGTGCCACCGGGCTCCGGGCCCGCGCCCTCGCCCGGACCACCGCGCGCGGCGCGGCTGCAGCCGCCGGTCTGCTCGCCGTCGCGACGCGGGTGACGCCCTGGCCCTCGGCACTGGCCATCCGGGCGATCTTCGACCGTGGCGCCGCGCGAGCCAACACGTCACTCGCGCGCCACGTCCCGAGCGGGCTCGTCGAGGACGTCGACGAGGCGTACGACATCTCCTCGCCCGACGGGCGGCTCGATGTCTTCCGCCCCGAGCGGCCGGGGCCGCTGCCGACCGTCGTCTGGGTGCACGGCGGCGCCTTCGTCAGCGGCTCCAAGAGGGACGTCGCGAACTACCTGCGCGTGCTCGCTGGTCGCGGGTTCGCGACGGTCGGTGTCGACTACTCGATCGCGCCCGGCTCGCGCTACCCGACGCCGGTGGGGCAGGTGGCCGCCGCCCTCGCGTACCTCGTCGACCACGCCGACCGCCTCGGCGTCGACCCCACGCGGATCGTCCTGGCGGGGGACTCCGCGGGTGCCCAGATCGCTGCGCAGGTGGCGTTGCTGGTCACCGACGAGCAGTACGCGCACGGTGTGGGCGTCGCCGTGGAGCTGCCTCCGGACGCGCTGCGGGGGGTCGTGCTCTTCTGCGGTGCGTACGACTTCACGCTCGCCCGCGGGTCGACGCGGCTCGGCAGCTGGCTCGTCGACACGGCGATCTGGTCGTACCTCGGCTCCCAGCGGCACGACGAACGGGTCACTCTGCAGGGTTCGATCCCGCCGAACCTGACGCCCGCCTTCCCGCCGGTCTTCGTGTCTGCCGGCAACGGCGACCCCTTGCTCCCGCACACGCTGCGGCTCGTGGAGTCACTGGCCGAGCACGGGGTCGGGCACGAGGCGCTGCTCTTCGCCGACGACCGCCAGCCGCGGCTGGGTCACGAGTTCCAGTTCGACCTCGACACGGCGGCCGGCCGCGAAGCGCTGGACCGCTCGGTCGCGTTCATCCAGCGCGTCACGTCCTGAGGGGCCACTTGTGGCGCCTCGACCACTGAGGAGCGGCCATCAGTGGCCTCTCGACGGGGGAGGAGCGGCCATCAGTGGCCTCTCGACGGTTGGCATGGGGGTGGTGGGGCACTTGACGGGGAGGGGCTAGTGTCGTCAAGGTAAGCAAGCGCTTAGTCCACTTGCGAGGAGCAGCATGCCCGACACCGCCGTCGTCACCGGAGCAGCCCGGGGCATCGGCCGAGCCATCGCCACGCGCCTGGCGCGCGAGGGGTGGCAGGTCGTCGTCGCGGACCTCGACGCCGACGAGCTCGCTGTCGTCGCCGCCGAGACCGGCGCTCACGCCGTCCCCGGCGACACGTCGACCGACGCGGGCGTGCGACGCCTCGTCGAGACGGCATACGGCCAGCTCGGGCACGTCGACGTCTTCTACGCCAACGCCGGCATCGGCACGCTCAAGGGGCTCGACGCCTCGGACGCCGAGTGGGCCCGGGCCCTCGAGACCAACGTGCTCGCCCACGTGCGCGCGGCACGACTGCTCGTCCCGCGCTGGCTCGAGGCCGGCGGTGGCCGCCTCGTCGTGACCGCCTCTGCCGCAGGGCTGCTCACGATGCTCGGCGACGCGCCGTACTCGGTGAGCAAGCACGCGGCGGTGGCGTTCGCCGAGTGGCTGAGCGCCACCTACCGGCACCGCGGCATCGTCGTCCAGGCCATCTGCCCCCAAGGGGTGCAGACCCGCATGCTCGACGGCTCGGGCGCCCTGCGCGACCTGCTCACGCGCGACGACGTCGTGAGCGCCGACGACGTGGCCGACGCGGCATGGCGCGCTCTCTCCCGCGAAGACTTCTACGTGCTTCCCCACCCCGAGGTGGGCGGCTACCACGCCCAGCGCGCCGCGCACCCCGACGCCTGGCTCGCCGGCATGAACCGGCTCCAGCAGAAGCTCGACTCGTACACCCCCGACCCGACCGACCCGACCAGCCACCACCAGCAGCAGGAGAACGCATGACCGACCAGCCCACCACCCAGCGCACCGCCATCGTCACGGGTGCCGCGCGCGGCATCGGCGCGGCTGTCGCCAAGCGCCTCGCCTCCGACGGATTCGCCGTGGCCGTGCTCGACCTCGACGAGTCCGCTTGCGCTGCAGTGGTCTCCGAGATCGAGGGCGCCGGAGGCAAGGGCCTCGCCGTCGGTGTCGACGTCTCCGACGAGGAGGCGGTGCAGGCCGCCGTCGACCGCGTCGCCGCAGAGCTCGGCGCCCCCACCGTGCTCGTCAACAACGCCGGCATCATCCGCGACAACATGCTCTTCAAGATGACCACCGGCGACTGGGACGCGGTCATGAACGTGCACCTGCGCGGCTCGTTCCTCATGACCCGCGCCGCCCAGAAGCACATGATCGACGCGAAGTGGGGCCGCATCGTCAACCTCAGCTCCACCTCCGCCCTCGGCAACCGCGGCCAGGCCAACTACTCCGCGGCGAAGGCGGGCCTGCAGGGCTTCACCAAGACGCTCGCCATCGAGCTCGGCAAGTTCGGCGTCACCGCCAACGCCATCGCCCCGGGCTTCATCGCCACCGACATGACTCGCCAGACCGCCGAGCGGATGGGCATCACCTTCGAGCAGTTCCTCGAGGGCGCCGCCAAGGAGATCCCGGTCGGGCGGGTCGGCCAGCCCGAGGACATCGCGGCCACCGCGGCCTTCCTCGTGAGCGAGGGCGCCGGGTTCGTCTCCGGCCAGGTCGTCTACGTCGCCGGCGGCCCGAAGGACTGATGTGACCGACCCCCACGTGCACTCCCGCCCGGCGACGCCCGACACGGACCCGCCAGGCCTCCCGCTCGAGCGCCTGGCCACGTGGCTCGGCTCGGCCGCGCCGGGTCTGCTCGACGGTCCGTTGAGCGGGCGTGTCGTGGCGGGAGGCAAGTCCAACCTCACGTACGAGGTCGGCGACGGCACCCGGACGGTCATCGTGCGCCGGCCGCCGCTCGGACACGTGCTGGCTACGGCCCACGACATGAGCCGCGAGCACCGGGTCATCACCGCCCTGCGCGACACCGACGTCCCGGTCCCCACGACGTATGCCGTGTGCCCCGACCCCGACGTCATCGGTGCTCCGTTCTACGTGATGGAGCACGTCGCGGGCACGCCCTACCGGTTCGCCGCCCAGCTCGCAGCGCTCGGGCACGAGCGGGTGCGCGCGGTCAGCGAGCGCATGGTCGACACGCTGGTCGCGCTGCACGCGGTCGACCCCGTGTCGGTCGGGCTGGGTGACTTCGGGCGTCCCGACGGCTTCCTCGAGAGGCAGGTGCGCCGGTGGAAGCAGCAGCTGGACGCCTCGCGCAGCCGGGAGCTGCCGGGCATCGACGACCTGCACCGGCGTCTGGCGGAAGCCGTTCCGGCACAAGGTGATCCGGCGATCGTCCATGGTGACTTCCGGCTCGACAACCTCCTAGTCACCGACGCCGACGACGTGTCTGCCGTGCTCGACTGGGAGATGGCCACGATCGGCGACCCGCTCACCGACGTCGCCCTGCTCGAGGCGTACCAGACGTTGCCGCTCATGATGGACAGCGTCGCCGTCTCCGACGTGTCCCGGACGCCGGGCTTCATCACCGCGCCCGAGCTGCGACGCAGGTATGCCGCGGCAAGCGGGCGCGACCTCACGCACCTCTCGTTCCACCTCGGGCTCGCGTACTTCAAGCTCGCGGTGATCCTCGAAGGCATCCACTACCGCTACACCCAGGGGCAGACCGTCGGCTCGGGCTTCGCGCGCATCGGGGAGGCCACCGGTCCTCTCGTCGCGGCCGGGCTCAGAGCTGTGCAGGCCGAGGAGGGCTGAACCGCAATGGAGTTCGGATTCGA
>JABFXB010000445.1 GCA_013361975.1 Dermatophilaceae bacterium | reverse complement strand
TGGTGAGCACGAGGAAGTCCCAGCCCTGGCTGAAGCCGGCGCTGGGGGAGCGCACGGCGTTGGCGAGGCACCGCTCCACGACCTCCCTGGGCACCGGTCGATCGGGGTCGTAGCGGCGGACCATGCGTCGGGCGCGGACCACCTCGGTGAACTCCATGCGAACAGACTGCCATCCGGCCTGACGTGAGCCTGCTGCGTCCCGGCATGTGCGATGCGCCCCAGCGGCGAGGTGACAGGATGTGGGCCATGGAGGGTGGCGAGCTCGACGACACCGCGGCGATGGAGCGGGTCTCGGCCCGGGCGGCCGGTGCGCCCCTCGAGTGGGAGGCCGACGTGGTGCTCCGCGACGGATCCGTCGCGCACATCCGGCCGATCACCCCGGACGACGCCGACGGCATCCGCGCCTTCCACAGCAAGCAGTCGGAGGAGTCGATCTACCTGCGCTTCTTCGCGCCGTTGCGCGAGCTGAGCGAACGGGACGTCCACCGCTTCACCCACGTCGACCACCACGACCGCGTTGCCCTCGTCGCGACCCTCGACGGCGAGATCACCGGCATCGGGCGCTACGACCGCATCAACCCGACGTCGGCGGAGGTGGCGTTCAACATCTCGGACCACTTCCAGGGCAAGGGAATCGGTTCGGTGATGCTCGAGCACCTCGCCGCGATCGCCCAGGAGATGGGGATCACCAGATTCGTCGCCGAGGTGCTGCCGCAGAACCGCAAGATGCTGACGGTCTTCAAGGACGCCGGCTACGAGGTCACGCACCACATCGAGGACGGCGTCGTCGAGGTCGCCTTCGACATCAAGCCGACCGAGCAGAGCAAGGCGGTGCAGCTCTCGCGCGAGCACCGTGCCGAGTCGCGGAGCATGCGCACCATCCTCTTCCCCGAACGGGTCGCGATCATCGGCGCGAGCCGGCGCGAGGAGTCCATCGGTGCGCTGGTCATGCGCAACATCGTCGCCGCCGGCTACCAGGGGGAGCTCTACCCGATCCACCGGGTGGCCGAGCACGTCCAGGGCTTCAAGGCCTACCCGAGCATCCGCGAGACCCCCGAGCCCGTCGACCTCGCGATCGTCGTGGTGCCGGCGGCGCAGGCCATCGACGTCGTCAAGGACTGCGGCAAGGCGGGAGTCAAGGCCCTGCTCGTGCTCTCCGCCGGGTTCGCCGAGGCGGGTGAGGAGGGAATCCTCCTGCAGGAGAAGCTGCGTCGTCGCGTGCGGCGTGCCGGCATGCGCATCGTCGGGCCCAACAGCTTCGGCCTCATCAACAACGACCCGGACGTGCGCCTCAACGCCACGCTCGCCTCGGTGATCCCTGACTCCGGACGTCTGGGCCTCTTCGCGCAGAGCGGCGCCCTCGGCGTGGCGGTGCTGGCGTCGGCGGCCAGGCGAGGTCTCGGCATCTCGGTCTTCGCATCGGCCGGCAACCGGGTCGACGTGTCGGGCAACGACCTCATGCAGTACTGGATCGACGACCAGGGCACCGACACCGTCGGCCTCTACCTCGAGTCGATGGGCAACCCCCGCAAGTTCTCGCGCATCGCCCGGGCGCTCGCCGCGGTGAAGCCGGTCGTCGTGGTGAGCTCCGGAGTCTCGAGCTTCGCGGCGCCCCCCGGGCACCGCACGCGCGTCACCAACGTGCCACCGCAGGCTTTCGACGCCCTGCTCCGGCAGGCCGGCGTCATCCGCGTGGAGAACGTGCACCAGCTCTTCGACGTCGCGCAGCTCACCCTGCACCAGCCGCTGCCCAAGGGCGACCGGGTCGCGATCGTCGGCAACTCCGACGCCCTCGGCGCCCTCAGCGCGAGCGCGTGCGTCAGCTGGGGGCTGCACGTGACCCACGGCCCGGTCTCGCTCCCGCCGCAGGCCTCTGCCGAGGAGTTCGCGGCCGCGCTGGACGCCGCGTTCGCCGACCCGGAGGTCGACAGCGTCGTCGCCGCCTTCATCCCGCCCCTCGTCACCCAGGACGAAGAGGTGCACACCGCGGTGCGCAACATCGTCGCCGACTACGAGAAACCCTGTGTCGCAACGTTCCTCGGCATGCGGGGCGTGGGTGACGGGCTCTCCTACGACCAGGACGGCGTACGCCGGTCGGTGCCGGCGTACGCCATGCCCGAGGACGGCATCCGCGCCCTCAACGCCGTCACGAGGTACGCCTTGTGGCGCCAGCGCGACCGCGGCACCCCTGTGGCACCGGTGGGCATCGACCGGCTGCGCGCCGAGACGCTCATCGACGGCTACCTCGCGGGCAGCAGCGAGGGGCGCGCGCTGACGCGTGAGGAGGCGCGTGAGCTGCTCGGCGCCTACGGCATACGCCTCTGGCCGGCTGTGGAGGTCACCGGCGTCGAGGCGGCCGTGGCCGCCGCCGACGAGCTCACCTACCCCGTCATCCTCAAGTCGACGTCGCCGGTCGTGCGCCACCAGCCCGGGCTCGTCGGCGTGCGCGGCGACCTCGTCGACGGCGACGCCGTCCGCAACGCGTACGCCTCGCTCAGCGAGCGGCTCGGCCCCCTCGTCGCCGACCGGTTCGTCGTCCAGCGGATGGCCGTGCCCGGTGTCTCGACCGTCATCCGCGCGACCGAGGACCCGCTCTTCGGCCCCGTCGTCAGCTTCTCGGTGGCGGGGCCACCGACGGAACTGCTCGGCGACGTGGCCCACCGCATCCCGCCCCTCACCGACGTCGACGTCACCGACCTCATCGACGGGGTGAAGGCGGCGCCCCTGCTCAACGGCCACCGCGGAGCAGCGCCGGTGCACCGCTCCGCGCTCGCCGACCTCGTCGCCCGGCTCTCCGTGCTGGCCGACGACCACCCGGAGCTCTCCTCCGTCGAGCTCAACCCCGTCAACGCCTGGACGGGCGGCGTCGACGTGCTCGGTGCCGAGGTCGTGGTGCGGCCCGCGCTCGTGCGCAAGGACCCCGGCCGCCGACGCATGACCTGAGACACCCGCTCTGCCCGTCAGTGCAAGGATGGGGCCATGCGACGCGCCACCCAGGGCACCGGCCGAGCCCTTCCGCCAGACCTCACCGAGGCCATCACCCGAGCCGGCTACTACCCCTCACTCGTCTGTGACGTCGTCGAGTCGGCCATCGCCGACGACGAGGTCGTGTCGCACCTGGTCCACCAGGAGACGACCTTCGACCACGAGACCGTGCGGCGCCACGTCACGGTTCTCGTCGTCACGCCGCTGCGCCTCGTCATCGCGCACGCCGACGACCACGCCGAGTCCGAGGACAAGCTGATGGCCACGGCGACCACCGAGACGGTGCCGCTCGCCGCGGTGCGGGGCGTCATGCTGACGCACGTCGTGGCGCAGCCCGACACCTTCACTCCGGGCACGCACGGCCGCGACCTCACGCTGACGCTCGGGTGGGGCGCGGTCAGCCGCCTCGACATGATCCCCGCCCAGTGCGGCGACCCCGACTGCACCGCCGACCACGGGTTCGAGGGCACCATCGCCTCGGACGACATCTCGCTGCGCATCAGCTCGGCCGCCGACGGCGAGAACGCCGTGGGCAACGCGATGCGCTTCGCGCGCGTGCTGTCCGCCAGCATCGGCGGCGGCACCGCGCACTGACCGCTGCCCATGACCAACCCCGTTCCGGGCCCGACCGACTGGTCCCGCGGCACGCTCGCCTCGGTGCTCCCTTCGGTCGCCGACCGGCTGGGTGTGCCGAGGTATGCCGGCCGTGACGTCTTCGACCTGCCCGCCGCGGCCCGCACCGTGGTCGTGCTCGTCGACGGCCTCGGCCACGACCTGCTGCGCCAGCGCAGCGGCCACGCCCCGTTCCTGCGCAGCCACCTCGGCACCGCGCACCGGGTGCCCTGCGGCTTCCCGACCACGACGGCCACGTCGATGGGCACCTTCGGCACCGGTCTGCCGCCGGGGTCGCACGGCCTCGTCGGCATGCAGGTGCTCGACCCCGACACCGACAAGCTGCTCAACGAGCTGTCCTGGGAGGACGGGCCAGACCCGGTCGCGTGGCAGCCGAACGAGACGGTCTTCGAGGCGGCCGAGAACGCCGGCATCTCCGTGACCATGGTCGGCCCGTACTACTTCGACGGGTCCGGGCTCACCCGGGCCACCTTGCGCGGAGGGCGGTTCCGCGCCGCACGCACCCTCGACGAGCGCGTGGACGCCGCGGCGGCGGCAGTTCGCGCGGCGCCCCGCTCGCTGGTCTACCTCTACTGGGGCGAGGTCGACAAGGTCGGTCACGTGCACGGCTGCCAGTCGTGGCAGTGGGGCGACGAGGTGGAGGCCGTCGACGCGGCGGTGCGGCAGCTCGCGGCCCGGGTGCCCGACGACACCTCCGTCGTCGTCACCGCCGACCACGGCATGGTCGACATCCCGTTCCACGACCGCGTCGACCTCGTCAACGAGCCGGCCCTCATGTCCGGCGTGCGCCACCTCGGCGGTGAGCCGCGCAACCTCCAGCTGTACGCCGAGCGGGGCGCCACCGACGATGTGCGCCAGGCGTGGACCGAGCGCCTTGGCGGCCGGGTGCAGGTGCTGACCCGCGAGCAGGCCGTCGCCGACGGCTGGTTCGGGCCGGTGCGCCCCGGCGTGGAGGGTCGCATCGGCGACCTCGTCGTCGTCATGCGCGGCTCGTTCGCCGTCGTGCACTCGGGCCTCATGCGCAAGGAGCTGGTCGCCCTGCTGGGGCTGCACGGGTCGACGAGCGACGCCGAACTCGCCGTGCCGGTGGTCGTGGTGCCACCCCGCCGTGGCACCTAGGGTGGTGCCTCGTGGCTGAGCTCGTCTTCTTCTCCGGAACCATGGACTGCGGCAAGTCGACGCTCGCCCTGCAGATGGACCACAACCACGGCGCCCGGGGTCGCGTCGGCCTCATCTTCACGAAGATGGACCGCGCCGGCACGAACGTGCTCAGCTCGCGCCTGGGCCTCTCGACGGGCGCGCTCGAGGTCGGTGACGACCTCGACTTCTGGGAGGAGATCGTCGGCCGCGCGACGGCCGGCACGCGCATCGACTACCTCATCTGCGACGAGGCCCAGTTCTACACCTGCGACCAGGTCGAGCAGCTCGCCCGCATCGTCGACGAGATGGAGGTCGACGTCTTCGCCTTCGGCATCACCGCGGACTTCCGCACCGAGCTGTTCCCGGGCAGCAAGCGGCTCATCGAGCTCGCCGACCGGGTGCAGGTGCTGCAGGTCGAGGCGCTCTGCTGGTGCGGTCGCCGCGCCACCACCAACGCTCGTGTGCTCGACGGGGTCATGGTCGTCGAGGGGGAGCAGGTCGTCGTCGGCGACACGAAGCCGGGCACGACGGGCCTCGTGGAGTACGAGGTGCTCTGCCGTCGCCACTACATGCGCCGCATGACGTCGCATGCCGCGAAGGCAGCGGCGATCTCGCCCGAGGTGCTGCCCTTCGACCTCGACGTGTGTCCCGTGCCCCCGCTGCCGATCACGCAGGCCGACTGAGGCCGCCCCGAGCCGGCCTGTGTGAACGCGCTGTTCAGTCGGTCTTGCGGCCGAACATGATGTCGTCCCAGCTGGGGACGCTCGGCCGGCCCGACTTTCGGGCGGGTGGTGCCGGCTTCGGTGTGGGCTTGGGCGCGGGCCTCGGTGCCC
>JABFXB010000119.1 GCA_013361975.1 Dermatophilaceae bacterium | reverse complement strand
GGCACGGTCGGCCGCATCGGCTGCTTCTCCTTCAACGGCAACAAGATCGCGACGACCGGCGGCGGCGGCATGATCGTCACCGACGACGACGACCTCGCAGCCCGCGCCCGCCACCTCACGACCCAGGCGAAGGTGCCCGACGTCGGCTACCTGCACGACGAGGTCGGCTACAACTACCGGCTCACCAACCTCGCCGCAGGCCTCGGCCTCGCGCAGCTGGAGCGGCTCGAGGAGTTCGTGGACGCCAAGCACCACACCGCCGCCCGTTACGACGCCGCCTTCGCCGACCTGCCGCTCGTGCCGCCGCCGCGGGTCGAGGGGCTCGACGCGACGTACTGGCTCTACTCGGTGCTCGTGCCCGAGGGCGACGGCCGGGGACGGGACGACTTCCTCGCGCACCTTCACGCGCGCGGCGTCGGGGCGCGGGCCCTGTGGCGGCCGCTGCACGCGCAGCCGCCGTTCCTGGGCGCGCCCGTGCTCGGCGGGGCCGTCGGTGAGGGGCTCTTCGGGCGCGGCCTGTCGCTGCCGTGCGCGACCGACCTGACCCGGAGCGACCAGGACCGCGTCATCGAGGCCGTGCGCTCCTTCTTCGCCTGACGCGAACGGCACGGGCTGCCGGTCGGCGGCGTACGGCAGGATGGCGTCGTGGAGATCGCCATCGGGCTGCTCGCCATCGCGGCCACCGTCCTCGGGGGCGCGTGGCTCGCCGACCGCTTCGAGCTGCCGGCGCCGCTCGTGCTCATCGTCCTCGGCATCGCCGGCTCGTACCTGCCCTTCGTGCCGGAGGTCGCCCTCAGCCCCGACGTCGTGCTGCTCGGCATCCTGCCGCCCCTGCTGTATGCCGCCGCGATCCAGACGTCGCTCGTCGACTTCCGCAACAACCGGGCCACCATCCTCGGCCTCTCGGTCGGGCTGGTGCTCTTCACCGCCCTCGGTGTGGCGGCCTTCCTCGGCCCGGTGCTCGACCTGCCGTTCGGGGTCGCCTTCGCGATCGGCGCGGTGGTGGCCCCGCCCGACGCCGTGGCCGCCACGGCGGTCGGCCGTCAGATCGGCCTGCCGCGGCGCCTCGTCTCCATCCTCGAGGGCGAGTCGCTCGTCAACGACGCGACCGCCCTCGTGTCGCTGCGCACGGCCCTGGCCGCCGCCGGCCTGGCGTCCAGCGCGGTCGCCACCGACGTGACGTTCGGCCGGGTCGTTCTCGACTTCCTCTGGGCCTCGCTGGGCGGGGCGGCGATCGGCTTCGTCGTGTCGCTCGTGGTCGTGGTCCTGCGCAAGCGCTTCTCGACCGAGCCGGCCTTCGACACGGTGCTCTCGTTCATGGTGCCCTTCGCCGCCTACGTGCCCGCCGAGGAGGTGCACGCCTCCGGTGTCATCGCCGTCGTCACGGCGGGGCTCGTGCTCGGCCACAAGTCCCCGCGCACGCAGTCGGGCGCCTCGCGCCTCAGCGAGCGGATCAACTGGGTCTCGATCCAGTTCCTCCTGGAGAACACCGTCTTCCTGCTGATCGGGCTGCAGGTCTTCTACGTCGTCGAGAACGTCCGCAGCTCGCAGCTCTCGGCTGGCCGGATCACCGTCGCCGCCGTCGGGACCCTCGTCGCGGTCCTGCTGCTGCGCCCGCTCTGGGTCTTCCCGTTCCGCTACCTGCGCACCCACGTGATGCGGGCCGAGGCGGAGACCCCGTGGTCGCACTCGGCGGTGCTGTCGTGGGCCGGTATGCGCGGTGTGGTGACACTGGCCGCCGCGCTGCTGCTGCCGCCGGAGACCAAGGCGCGCGCGGTGCTGATCCTCATCGCCGTGGTGGTGACCATCGGGACCCTGCTCATCCAGGGCACGACGCTGCCGTGGGTGGCGCGCCGCCTGGGCGTGCGCGGGCCCGACCCCCGGGAGGACGCTCTGCAGGCCGCCACGGTGCTCCAGGCCGCGACCCGGTCGGGCCTCGACGTGCTCGAGCAGATGGCCGACGTCGACGAGTCCACCAAGGACGTGCTGCGTGAGCGCTCCTCCGACCGCGTCAACCAGCTGTGGGAGCGACTCGGACCGCGCGGTCTCGACGGGGTCGAGACCCCGAGCACGCAGTACCGCCGCGCACGGCTGCAGATGCTCGACGCCGAGCGCGGCGA
The DNA here is from genome assembly GCA_013361975.1 of Dermatophilaceae bacterium. Taxonomy (GTDB): domain Bacteria; phylum Actinomycetota; class Actinomycetes; order Actinomycetales; family Dermatophilaceae; genus Terrabacter. The sequence continues at coordinate 3,480 of JABFXB010000119.1, read as the reverse complement.
GGTGCTGCGGCTGCGTGACGAGGGCCGGGCCGACGACGTCGTGCTGCGCACCGTCCTCGGCGCCCTCGACCTCGAGGAGACCATGCTCGACCGGCTCGAGGACCAGGAGAGCCGACTGGCAGAAAGTGAGATGTTGCCCGTGGACACCATCGAGGCTCCTTGCGAGCACCTCCAGGACAGCGGCGCGTGCGCCGAGCCCCTCACCCCCCAGGGGTGTGAGGAGTGCCTGCGCGACGGCACGACGTGGGTGCACCTGCGCCTGTGCCTCGAGTGCGGGCACGTCGGCTGCTGCGACTCGTCCGAGTTCAAGCACGCGAGCGCGCACTTCCACGAGACCTCGCACCCGGTCATGCGCTCGCTGGAGCCCGGTGAGTCGTGGCGGTGGTGCTTCGTCGACGAGGTCGTCGGCTGACCCCTCGCCTCGGGCGGGGGAGGCGCTAGTCCAGGCGCTGCGTGATGGTGTGCGTGCCGTTCTCGGGTTCGTGGACGACCGTCGTGGAGGCGCCCTGGACGAGCGCGAGGAACGGGGCGACGTGGCCGCACTCGACGTCGGCGACGATGGGCAGGCCCAGCATGCCGAGGGCGTCACGCACCGCGTCGTGCTGCGTGAAGCCGTCGGGCTCCGGCGTGCGCGTACGCGACACGAGGATGCCGTTCGCGGCGTCGAACCAGCCGCGCAGACGCATCGCGTGCAGGGCCCGGCAGATGTCGTAGGACCGCCACTCGGCGATGTCGAGCAGGATGATCAAACCCTCCGGGGCATGCTGTGCCGCAAAGGCGTTCGTGTCGGCGTAGCGCCCGCCGGCGAGGAAGCTCAACGTCTCGACGCAGCCTCCGACGAGCCGCCCCTCGAGGGTCACGGGCTCGTCCTCGTGGCCCTCGTCGATGCGGGTCCACGTGCCTCGTCCCTCGAGCGTCATCGTCGAGACGGTCGGGTCGGTGGCGTAGTCGTCCCAGCCGCCGTCGCGGAACCGCCCGGGGGAGTGCTGCTGCAGCTCGTCGCCAGACGACGCGGATGCGACGTCGACCCAGTGGAGTATGCCGTCTGGCAACGCGTACGGCGTGTCCATGAGGTTCTGCCCGTGGATCGTCGCCAGGCCCGTCGTGAGCGTCACCGGGGTGAGCCACGTCGACGTGTCGGAGAAGCCGACGCACCACGTCGGCTCGGCCGCCGCGATGGCATCGAGGTCGAGCAGGTCGAGCAGGTCGATGCCGGTCTCGCCGCCCCACGGCGGGATGACCGCCCTGATCGTGGGGTCGAGGAGCATCGCCATGAGCTCTTCGGCGCGCGCCTCGCGGGGCCCGCTCACCTGGGTGGGCGCGTGGTTGAGCTCGCCCACGACGACGTCGAAGCCGCGGTCGCGAAGGGTCTGGACGGCATACGTGAAGCGCCCCCAGAGGGTGTCGTCGACGCCGGAGCTCGGCGAGGTGACGCCCATCCGGTCGCCGGGTCGCAGCGGGGCGGGGTAGCGGATCGGCATGGCCGCCATCGTGCCAGCCGTGCCGACCCGCCACACCTTGGTGTCGCTCAGGCCTTGGCGGCGGCGAACCCCTGCTCGAGGTCGGCGACGATGTCGTCGATGTTCTCGATGCCGACCGACAGGCGCACCAGCCCGGGCGTCACCCCGGCTGCCAGGCGGTCCTCGTCGGGGCCCTGAGAGTGCGTCGTCGACGCCGGGTGGATGACGAGGGAGCGCACGTCGCCGATGTTCGCCACGTGGCTGTGCAGGGTCAGGGCCTCGACGAACTTCTTGCCCGCCTCGAGGCCGCCGGTGATCTCGAAGGACAGCACGGCACCCGCGCCACGGGGCGCGTACTTCTGGGCCGTCGCGTGGGAAGGGCTGTCGGGCAGGGACGCCCAGACGACGCGCTCGACCTGGTCGTGGCCCTGGAGGTATGCGGCGACCTTGGCCGCGTTCTCGAGGTGGCGCTCGATGCGCAGCGACAGCGTCTCGAGCCCCTGCGCGATGAGGAACGCGTTGAACGGCGCCGCCGAGGGGCCGAGGTCGCGGAGCAGCTGGACACGCGCCTTGAGGATGTAGGCGAGGTTCGCGCCGAGGGGGCTGCCGACGCCGAGGTCACGCGCGAACACGAGACCGTGGTAGCTCTCCTCGGGGGTGTTGTAGTTCGGGAACTTCTCGGGGTCCTTCGCGTAGTCGAACCGGCCCGCGTCGACGATCACGCCCGCGATCGACGTGCCGTGACCGCCGAGGTACTTCGTCGCGGAGTGCACGACGACGTCGGCGCCCCACTCGATCGGGCGGATGACGTACGGCGTCGCGATGGTGTTGTCGACGACGAGCGGCACGCCGACCTCGTGGGCGAGCCCGGCGACGGCCTCGATGTCGAGCACCTCGGCTTTCGGGTTCGCGATGGTCTCGCCGAAGAACGCCTTGGTGTTCGGGCGCACCGCGGCGCGCCAGGAGTCGATCGACGTGGGGTCCTCGACGAAGCTCACCTGGACGCCGAGCTTGGGCAGGGTGAACTTCAGCAGGTTCACGGTGCCGCCGTAGAGGCTCGGCGAGGCCACGATGTGGTCGCCCGCCTCGGCGATGTTGAGCAGGGCGAGCGTCGTGGCCGACTGGCCCGACGCGACGAGGAGGGCTCCCACGCCGCCCTCGAGCGCGGCGATGCGCTGCTCCACGACGTCGGTCGTCGGGTTCATGATCCGGGTGTAGATGTTGCCGAACTCCCTGAGCCCGAACAGGTTCGCCGCGTGGTCGGTGTCGTTGAAGACGTAGCTCGTCGTCTGGTAGATCGGCAGGGCGCGCGCTCCCGTGGTGCTGTCGGCGCTCTGGCCGGCGTGGATCTGCTTGGTCTCGAAGGACCAGTTCGGCTCGGTCATCTGTCGTGTGCTCTCTGTCGTGTCGATGACCGGGCCTGCGGTGATCGGGCCGGCGCACCGACGGGTCGGTGCGGGAGAGGAGCTCTCCGCGCTTGCCCGAGCGCCGGGTGGCGTCGACGGGCCAGGTCCTCACCCGGGGCACCCCGCCGCGGTGGGAGGGTTGCCGGCCAGCGAGCCGGGGCTTGGCGCTGGCACTCATGACCTACTCGCGAGTGTACGTACGCGTGTCCGGAACGTGGGAGCGCGTGTCCTCATCGTGGACGCACCGTTCCGCCTGTCCGCGGGGGTCTCGTCCGACGGTCTGCGAATTGGTCTGTCACGCAGGCGGATTCGTTGTCCACAGAAGCTAACTCCCCCTTCCCAATGTGTAGCACACGTGTTCTAATGGAGGTAGACGAAAGAGCGCAGAGGGGAGGGGTTCGTATGCCGTATGTCGCAGCATCGCGAGCCTCTTGGGCATGGCTTCGTGAGGTGGAGTACGCCCCGTGCGACGGCGGTCAGCACTCGCCCGTTTCGCAGGAGAAGGACGCGCGGGCTCGCTCGGTGGAGGTGACCGAGGGCCTGGTGCGGGCGGGTGAGCGGGTGATGGCGCGGGTCGAGGCGCTGGAGGCCGTGAAGGCGCGGGTGGAGGCGGA
>JABFXB010000458.1 GCA_013361975.1 Dermatophilaceae bacterium | reverse complement strand
GGGCCTGCACAGGGATCCGGCGTGACCTGATGGGCGGGTAGGCACGCACCCGCCGTCGCGCACCCCGCGACCAGATCCGGAGCCGCCCTGTGTCACCGATCGACTCGTACCGCCACCTCTTCGGCCTCACCGGCCGCACGTACATCGTCGTCGCCTTCCTCGCCCGTATGCCGCTCGCCATGAGCCAGCTCGGCACCCTCCTTCTCGTGTCCGCCGCCACCGGCAGCTACGGCGCGGGCGGCTTCTGCGCCGGCGCGCTGGCGGTCGCGAACGCCTCCGGCGCCGCCTTCTGGGGGGCTCGCGCCGACCGGGTCGGCCAGCGCCGGGTCGTCGCGGTCCAGTCCCTCGCCGGCGCGGCCGGTCTCGTCGCCCTCCTGGTCGTCGTGAACGCCGGACTCCCTTGGGGCGCAGCGGCGGTCGCGAGCGCTGCGACCGGCCTGGTGCTCCCGCAGATCGGACCGCTGGCCCGGGTCCGGTGGCGTCCGATCACCGCCCACACGGGCCCCCGCCAGCACCGGCTCGTCGACGCCGCCTTCTCCTACGAGGGCGCCGCGGACGAGGCGTCGTTCGTGCTCGGCCCGGCCCTCGTCGGCCTCGGCGTCTCCGTCGCGAGCCCGACCGCCGCGCTGGCGCTCGCCGCCCTCGGCCTCGCGGTCTTCGGCACGTGGTTCGCGTTGCACGAGACAGCCACCGTCACGCACGCCGCGACGTCGGGAGACAGCGCCCCGGCCGGTCGCCTGCTCACGCCACCGCTCGCCGTGCTCTGCGTCGCGCAGGTGCTCGTCGGAAGCGTCTTCGGGTCGGTGCAGACCGGGACGTCGGTGCTCGCCACGGCCGCGGGCAGCGCCGGAGCGACCGGCTACTTCCACGCCCTGCTCGGGGTGGGCAGCGTGGTCGCCGGACTCGCCGTCGCCGCCCTGCCCGCACACTTCAGCCTGCCGGCCCGGCTGCGCTGGTTCGCCGTCGGCCTGCTCGTGCTGTCGGCACCCCTGCTGCTCGTCGGCTCGCTGCCGGCCCTGGTTCCGGTGCTCCTCGTGCTCGGCCTCACGGTGGCGCCGTACATGATCACGACCTTCACCCTCGGCGAGCGGGTGACACCGGCGTCGCGCACCGGCGCCGCCATGACGGCGCTGGCGGCCGCCACCGGGCTCGGCTACGCGATCGGTGCCGCGGCTGCCGGACGCCTCGCCGACTGGGGCGGACACACGCCCGCGTATGCCGTCACGGTCGTCGCCGGCGCCGCAGCCGTCGCGCTGTCGTGGACCTGCGGCCGACTCCTCACCGACGCCACCGCTCCCCCAGCCCCGGCCGACTGAGGGCCGCGCGGCTCCGGCGCCACGGGCCCGCAGCAGAACCTCACCGGTCGCGCCCGGGCGGAGTTGTCGAGGTCGAACCAGCTAACGCCGGCACACGACCTCCGCCGCGGCGGAGAAACCGCGGGGTTGGGGCACCTCCCCGGCACACATCCTCCGCCGCGGCGGAGTTCTCGAGGCCGAACCAGCCACCGCCGAAGACCGCGAGAGATGGCACCCGGGACGGGCCGGCGACTGGCGCGAACGAAATATTGACGACAATTTCGACGAAACCGGTTACACCGGGGCACGGATTGACTAACGTCTCTCTCGTAACACCCCCACGGCTGGCACGCACCCCCCCATCCGCACCAGCCTCGAAGGAGCCCACTTGCGCGCGCAGGTCGGGCTCCTTCGCCTTTCCCGGGAATGGCCCGACGCCGGGAACGGCGGCGAAACATCGCCTCGAAGGCCCGGCACGCGTACGGTTTCGTCGAGAATGCCGGTGGCCGCACGCGGCCGCGACAACGGCCGACCGTGACGACGGGATCTGACCGGGGGATCTGACCGGGGGATCCGCAGGGGCGATGGTCGGCATGCCACGGCGAGAGCGGTCGAACACGGGCAAGGTGAGATCCACGTCGATGTCTCGGCGTCGCACTTCGTGCTCCTGGCGCAGCTCGAGCCAGGAGGCAGAACTCCTCACCGGATCGATCCCCCACCGCCGGTCAGAGCGCGGCGAGGCCGGACAGGATGCCTGGCGGCTGGAACGCTTGGCCGCTCTAGCCGTCAGCGGGCGCGCGCTCGGCCCGGCGGCGTCGCAGGTGCCAGATGAGCAGGCCGATGATGACGATGCCCAGGACGATGAGGGCGGAGTCCTTGCCGATGGCTTGTTCGACGCGGGTGTAGGAGGCGCCGGCGAGGTAGCCGGCAGTCACGACGGCGCTGCCCCACAGGATGCCGCCGGCGAGGTTGAAGGTCAGGAAGGTGCGGTAGCGCATGCCGGAGGTGCCCGCGAGGGCCGGCATGACGGCGCGGAAGAACGCGACCCAGCGGCCGAGCAGGACGGCCCATCCGCCGCGGCGGGCCAGGAAGTCGCGCGCGTCGTCGATACGGCCTGAGTGGCGTTGCAGGATGCGCAGGCGCAGGATGCGCGGGCCGAGGGCGCGTCCGACCTCGAACCCGACGGAGTCGCCGATGACCGCGGCCGCGATGACGACGGCGAGGACGAGCCAGAAAGGGACGTGGCCTCGGTTCGCCGCGACGCCGCCGAGGATGGCGACGGTCTCTCCGGGCAGGATGAACCCGACGAAGAGGGCGTCCTCGGCGAAGACGATGGCGCCGACCACGACAAGCACCCACACGGCGGGTGCGTTGAGAAGCTGGTCGACGACGTTGCTGAGCATGGCCGTCAGGTACCCGGGTGGGGCTCGCACCACGCACGGACCGGCCCGAGCTGCCGCACCCGCGAGACCGCCAGGACGAGCGGGGCGCGGAGCAGCAGCCAGCCGGCACCGGCCACCAGGCAGCCGAGGGCCAGGCCGGCGAGGACGTCGACGGGGTAGTGCGCACCGACGTAGACGCGCGCAGCGGCCATCAGCAGCGCGGCTGCGGCTGCCACGGCGCCGAGGCGTCGCGAGGCGATGAGGAGTCCGACCGCGCAGGCGCCGGCCATCACGGAGTGGTCGGACGGGAAGGACCAGTCGGTGCTGCGGGCGACCAGCACGAGGATGCCCGGATGCGCCTGGTAGGGGCGCGGCTCGGCGACGAGGGAGACGATGGGCTGGTTGATCCCGACGGCCACGAGGGTCGCGATGCCGGCCCAGAGGGCGGCGGCGAGCTTCGCGTGCGGCGCGTGCCGGCCCTTCCACACCGCGAGCAGGATGAGCGCGCCGAAGAGCACGACGCCGTACTTGGCGTAGCCGGCCGCGATGCCGTGCAGCCACGGAGTCTGGCGGGCGAAGTCGTTGACCTGGCTGAAGAGGGTCTGGTTGGCGTCGGTGGCTGAGGTCACGTGGTCGCTCCGGTCTGGTCGGTGTGGTCGGTGTGGTCCGAGTGGTCGGTGAGGGACTGGTCGGACTGGGGCTGGTCGGACTGGAGCTGGTCGGTTCCGGGTCCGCGGCCCCGCCGGTGCCGGAGCCACTCGACGGCCACGGGCACGAGGGACAGAGCGACGATCCCGACGACGAGCACGTCGATCCGGTCCTGCAGGCCGGGAAGGGCGCGTCCGAGGTAGTAGCCGAGCAGGGTCAGGACGGTGACCCAGATCGCGGCCCCGATGGCCGACCATGTGAGGAAGTGTCGTCGGCTCATCCGGCTGGCACCGGCTACAACCGTGACGAAGGTGCGCACGATGGGCACGAACCGGCCCAGGACCAGGGCCTTGCTGCCGTGGCGTTCGAAGAAGGCGTGCGACCGGTCCAGGTGCTCGCGGCGCAGAAACCGGCGGTCGTGCCGGTAGAGGGCCGGCCCGGCCGCGCGACCGATCTCGTACCCGGCCGCGTTCCCGCCGATGGCAGCGAGGAACAGGGCGGGCAGGACCAGCGCCAGCGGCAGGTGCAGGTGTCCGTTGGCGATGAACAGGCCGGTGGCGAACAGGAGTGAGTCGCCCGGGAGGAACGGGAACAGCAGCCCGCACTCGATGAAGACGAAGACGACGCTGATCCAGAGGAACGCGCCGCCGAAACGGGTCAACAAGGTGGCGGGGTCGAGCCAGCCAATGGCAGCGGGATGCACGAGCAAGCCTCCTGGAGGTCAGAAACAAGCGAACGCGCGCGGACGGCGCGGACGTCCGGGCCGGCTCGACAGGCCGATCCGGGTGCACTGACGATTCGGCGAGACCATCCGTGCGGGAGCATCATGGTGAGGGACCACGATCATCTACTATCTTCTTTGTAGTAGCAACGATAGCGGAAGGCAAGTTCATGACGTCCGATGAGCGTGGCGCCCGCGCGCGGGGCGGGCTCGAGCGCGAGGTTCTCGCGACGGTGGCGTCGGCAACCACCCCGATGTCGACGGCGCAGGTGCACGCCGAGCTCGGACCTGGCTTGGCCTACACGACGGTCATGACGACCTTGGCCCGGCTGCACGACAAAGGAGTGCTGCGCCGCGAGAAGCGCGGTCGCGCCTTCGTCTACGAGCTGGCCACTCGGGTCGAGGACGTCGAGGCCTCACTCACCGCGCACCGCATGCGTCGCCTGCTGGAGGCCGACGCGGACCGTGCCGGGGTCCTCGCCCGGTTCGTGGCCGACCTGTCGACCGAGGACGAAGCGCTGCTGTCCGGTCTGCTGTCGGCGACGCCAGAAGCCGTGATCGCGCATCCCGACGCATCCGGCCCGACCCCCGGAGGCTGAGACGTACGCGGACGTGGCCACCCTGCTCTGGCTCGTGCCTCTTCTGGCCGGGACACTGCTCGTGCGCCGATCCCGGCGAGTGGCATCCGTACTGCCACCCGCGGCCACCGTCGTCATCGTCACCGGTGCGAGCTTCCTGACGGCCGCGGCCACCGGGTTCGTGCTCGCGGTGGCCGCGTTCGCCGCAGCCGCAGCGATACCGGCGGTCGCTCGAGCGGCTCTCTGGTCCCCCGACGTGGCGATCGGCGCGCCTCCTCTCTGGCTCGGCGCGGTCGCGGGCGTTGTCGTCGTCTGGCTCGCGGTCGCAGCGCTGCGACGATTCATCGTCGCCGGACGCTCGATGACCGACGCGGGGCTGGCAGGGCGCCGGCTGCCGGCCGCCGATCGTCTGGTCGTCCTCGACGACGACCGGCCCGACGCGTATGCCGTGCAGGGCCTCCCCGGACTACCTGGCCGCGCCGTCGTGTCGACGGGGATGTTGCGTGCCTTGACGCCCGGCCAGCGGCGCGTCCTGCTCGCGCACGAGGACGCGCACCTGGCCGGGCACCACCAGCTCTACATCCAAGCCGTCGAGCTCGCCGCCGCAGCCAACCCGCTGTTGCGCCCGGCCGTCGAGGTCGTACGAGAGGCCGTCGAACGGTGGGCCGACGAGCGCGCCGCCGTACTCGTCGGGAATCGCGTCACCGTCGCCCGGGCGCTGGCTCAGGCGGCCCTTGCCCGCACCACCAGCGAGAAGCGCGCGAACGCCGTGCCCTCCGCGGTGCTCCAGCTGGACGGAAGCCACATCGCGGCCAGGGCGCGGTCCATGCTGCTTCCAGCACCCCGACCGCGCCGGGTCCTCGCAGTGGCACTCGCAGTTCTGGCGCTGTCACCGGTCGTGAGCGCTCTCGGCATCGGGTTTGCGGCTGAGTCCCACTTCGAGCGCGCACATGCCCGGTGTGCCTCTGCCTCTGCGGTTTCCTGCGCCTAGGAGCACCACGGGGCATCCGAGGGGTCGGCAGGCAAGGGAAGGCCCCCGA
>JABFXB010000229.1 GCA_013361975.1 Dermatophilaceae bacterium | reverse complement strand
CGGTGGCCCGAGACGTTCATGACGTCGTCGACGCGGCCGAGCAGCCAGATGTTGCCGTCGGCGTCGTACTTCGCGCCGTCGCCGGCGAAGTAGTACTTCTCGCCGAACCGCGACCAGTAGGTCTCCTTGTAGCGCTCGGGGTCGCCCCAGATGCCGCGCAGCATCGACGGCCACGGCTTGGTGAGCACGAGGTAGCCGACCTGCTCGGGCGTCGTGAACGGCTTGCCCTCGTCGTCGAGGATCTCGGCGCTGATGCCGGGGATCGGCTTCTGCGCCGAACCGGGCTCGAGCGTCGTGACGCCCGGCAGCGGGCTGATCATGATCGCGCCGGTCTCGGTCTGCCACCACGTGTCGACGATCGGGGCGCGGCCGCCGCCGATGTGCTTGTGGTACCAGAGCCAGGCCTCCGGGTTGATCGGCTCGCCGACCGAGCCGAGCAGGCGCAGCGAGCTCATGTCGAACTTCGCCGGGATGTCGGTGCCCCACTTCATGAAGGTGCGCACCGCAGTCGGGGCGGTGTAGAGCACCGTGACCTTGTAGTCCTGCACGATCTCCCACCAGCGGCCCTGGTGCGGGGTGTCCGGGGTGCCCTCGTACATGACCTGCGTGACGCCGTTGGTGAGCGGGCCGTAGACGATGTAGCTGTGGCCGGTGACCCAGCCGATGTCGGCCGTGCACCAGTAGACGTCGGTGTCGCGGTGGACGTCGTGCACCACGGCGTTCGTGTAGGCCACCTGGGTGAGGTAGCCGCCCGTCGTGTGGAAGATGCCCTTCGGCTTACCGGTCGTGCCGGAGGTGTACAGGATGAAGAGCGGGTGCTCTGCCTCGACCGGCTGCGCCTCGTGCGTCGCGGCGGCCTGCTCGAGCGCCTCGTGCCACCAGAGGTCGCGGTCGTTCCACGCGATGTCCTGGCCGGTGCGCCGGACGACGAGCACCTTCTCGACGGAGGTGTCGCCGTGGTCGAGGGCGGCGTCGACTGCTGGCTTGAGGGCCGACGGGGCCCCACGCCGGTAGCCACCGTCGGAGGTGATGACGACCTTCGCCTTGGCGTCGTCGATGCGCGAGTGCAGGGCCTCGGCCGAGAACCCGCCGAAGACGACCGAGTGCGGGGCGCCGAGACGGGCGCACGCGAGCATCGCGACGGCGGCCTCGGGGATCATCGGCAGGTAGATGGCGACCGTGTCGCCCTTGCCGACACCGAGGTCGGCGAGCGCGTTGGCCGCACGCTGCACCTCGGCGTGCAGGTCGGCGTACGTGATGTCGCGGGTGTCGCCCGCGGGCTCGCCGACGAAGTGGATCGCGACCTTGTCGCCGCGGCCCTCCTCGACGTGCCGGTCGACCGCGTTGACGCACGCGTTGAGCTCGCCGTCGGCGAACCACTTCGCGAAGGGCGGGTTGCTCCAGTCGAGCGACTGGGTGAACGGCTTGCTCCACGTCAGGTAGGTGCGGGCCTGCTCGGCCCAGAAGCCCTCGTGGTCGGCCGCCGCCTTGTCGTAGAGGTCGGCCGTGCCGTTCGCCTGCGCGGCGAAGTCGGGGTCGGGCGGGAAGGTCTGTCCCTCGTGGACGAGGTTGTCGAGCGTCTCTTCGCTCACGGTGTCACCCTTTCGCATCGACGATGAAGCGGTCGCACCGGTCCAGCGCTCGCGGCTGGCGGCATCTGCGACAACTCAAACGCAGGCTAGTTCGCCCATCAAGAGCCGAGTGAGGCAGGTCTCATGACTACCGATGAGTAGCCCGCCGAACGGTCCGGGTCCGAGGGCGAACGGTCACAGGCACCTTCTCTGATCGAGAGAACGCTCCGTCACGTGACGGAGCGTTCTCTCGATCGCTGGGGGTGGGGTGTCGGGGGCATCCGCGGTGGCGTCGGCGTCGAAGATGAGGTGTGGCCGAAAGGACCTACCGCTTCGTCATCCGCCTCGCCCGCGCCGGCTTCGCCGCGTTCGGGCTGCGCATCGACGTCCGGGGTGCCGAGCACCTGCCGCGTTCCGGGGGCGCGGTGCTCGCGAGCAACCACGTCAGCTCTCCGGACTTCCTGTTCGTCGGGCTCGTCGGGCGTGAGCGCGGCCGCTACGTGCGGTTCCTCTCCAAGCACGGGGTCTTCCTGCCGCCCGTGGTCGGCGACGCGATGCGCGCAATGCGCCACATCGAGGTCGACCGCGCGCACGGCGAGGTCGCGCTCCGGCACGCCGTGGCGGCGGTCCGCGCGGGCGAGGTGGTCGGCGTCTTCCCCGAGGCGACGATCTCGCACTCGTGGGAGCTGCGGCCCTTCCGTCCCGGTGCGGCGGCCGTCGCGACGTGGTGCCAGGTGCCGCTCGTGCCCGTGGCCGTCTGGGGCAGCCAACGCATCGGCCGCAGCGGTCGTGGAGGTCGGTTCGGGCTGCGCCGCGGCACCCCGGTCACGATCGTCGTGGGGGAGCCGCTGCGTCCTGCGCCCGACGCCGACCCGTATGCCGTCACGGAACAGCTGCGCGCCGGCGTGGCCGCGCTGCTCGGGCAGGCCATGGACGCCTACCCGGAGCAGCCGCGCGACGACGCCGACCGGTGGTGGCTGCCCAGGTCACGAGGCGGCACAGCACCGACCGTGGAGGAGGGGCTGCGGATCGACGAGGAAGGCATGCAGAAGGCCGATCTCGCCGCCGAACGGCGAGCCCAACGCGCTCGCAGACGATCTCGCGCGACCGCACGCCAGCCCCGCCGCGGCTGAGCGGGCGCGCGGCCCCGCGGGCCCCCGGTGCTCGGTCAGTACGACATCCCCATCACCGCCCGGACCGTGGCGAGGGTGCGCTCGGCGACCTCGTTGGCGCGGGCGTTGCCGTCGTGCAGCACGCTCGCGAGGTGTGCCGGGTCACGCGCGAGCTCGGCCCGGCGGGCGCGGTGCCCGGCGAGGGACTCGTTCACCGCCTCGGTGAGCACCTGCTTGAGGACACGCGCGCCGCCGTCACCGACGCGGTCGGCCACCGACTCCGGCGCCTCCTCGAGGAAGAGCCCGGCGATCGTCAGCAGGTTGGCCACGGCCGGACGGCCGGTGGGGTCGAAGGTGATCCGTCGCTGCGAGTCGGTGCGCGCAGCACGGACTCGGGCCGCCGTCTCGTCCGCGGTGTCGCGCAGGTTGATGACGTTCCCCTTGCTCTTGCTCATCTTGCTGCCGTCGGTGCCCAGCAGCAGCGGCACGTCGCTGAGCAGCGCCTCGGGCTCGGGGAACACGCTCTGCCCGGCGGCATACCTCGTGTTGAAGCGACGCGCGATGGCCCGCGTCTGCTCGAGGTGCGGCAGCTGGTCGCGGCCGACCGGCACGATCCTGCTGTGGCAGAAGAGGATGTCGGCCGCCTGGTGCACCGGGTAGGTCAGCAGCAGTCCCGAGAGCGGCCTGCCGTCCGAGAGGGCGAGCTCGTCCTTGACGGTCGGGTTGCGGCGCAGCTCGGCGTCCGTCACGAGCGACAGGAACGGCAGCATCAGCTGGCCCAGGGCCGGGACGGCGCTGTGGGTGAAGATCGTCGTGCGAGCCGGGTCCAGCCCTGCTGCGAGGTAGTCGAGGACGAGCCCCCGGACGTTGGCGCCCAGCTCGCCGACCGAGTCGCGGTCGGTGATCACCTGGTAGTCGGCGATGACCACGAAGGTCTCGGCGCCCTTGTCCTGCAGGCGGACCCGGTTGCGCAGGCTCGCGAGGTAGTGGCCGATGTGGAGCGGTCCGGTGGGTCGGTCACCGGTCAGCATGCGGAAGCGGGCAGGGTCGTTCGCGGCGTGCGCGTCGATGAGCCCGTCGAGGAGGGCGCTGCGTTCGAGGGCTGTGGCGTATGTCGCGTTCGCGTCGGCGTGGAGGGTCGTGCCCGCGGCCTCGGTGGCGCGCGGCGTGCTGATGGCGATGCTGCTCATGTCTTCTCCTGGGGTGGTGCCCACGGGAGGACCGGCGCCAGGCCGGACTGGTTATCCGGTGTTCCGGTGTTCCGGTGTTCCGGAGTTCTCAGACCTGACATGCGAAGAGCCGCCCGTGGGCGGCTCTGTGTTGGGTTGACGCGTCGCGTCGGAGGGCCGCCTCAGCTGGGCTGCCACCACTGACGGGTCGTCGGACGCATGTCAGTGAGGGTACTCACGCCCGCAGGGGCTGTCGAACGCTCGGAAGGGCGACCGCCCGAACCTAGGCTGGCCGGGTGCCTGAACCGACGTCCGCCCAGTCCGCCGCCCAGTCCGCTGCCCGATCCGCGCTCATCGACCAGCTCTCGGCGTTGACCGACCTCCCGGACGTGCGCGCTCGGGCCGAGGCCGCGCGTGAGGCGTGCACCCGGCTGCGCTTCCACGAGGCCCTGCGGCGTCGGATCCCCGAGGCGTCCGCCGAGTCGCGGGTGCGCGGGGCGCGGGCCAGCGCCGCGCTCGACGGCGCCGAGTTCCCCGTCGACCTCGTGCGTGAGCTGATGAGCGGCGCCCGGGCCTGGCCCGACGAGCTCGACCCCGGGCTGCGCACGCTCAAGGGGGCGATCGCCGCGACGGCCGAGAGCGAGCGCGTCGTCACGCTCGTGCGCACCGCCCCGCTGCAGGCGCTCGCTCGGCTGCACGTCGCAGCCGCCGCGCCGGTCGTGAGCGACGAGCGGCTCGGCCGGCCGCGCATCGACGACGAGGGCTGCATCGAGCTCGTCGACCTCGGTCCCGCGCCGCAACCGCCCGTCGTGGCGGCACGTCTCGCCTCCCTCTCGGACGTCGTCGTGGCGGCGGCGGGGAGCAACCGGGTGCCCGCGGCCGTCGTCGCGGCGCTCGTGCACGCCGAGATCGCCTCGATCAGGCCCTTCGTCCACGGCAACGGACTCGTGGCCCGGGCGATGGAGCGTGCGGTCGTCCAGGCCCTCGGGCTCGACCCGACCGGTGTCGCGGTGCCGGAGGCCGGCCACGTGAGCGGCGGGGGACCGGCGTACCTGGGGTCGCTCGCGGCATACGCCCGGGGTGACGGGCCCGGGGTCGGGCTCTGGCTCGCGCAGGCGGGCGAGGCGTACGTGCGTGGTGCGGGTGAGGGGGAGCGGATCAGCGACGCCGTGCGTGCGGGCCGTCTCACGTGACCATCGGCGCGCTCGCGCAGGCCCGGCTGGCGACCCACGGGGCGGCGAGCGGCGTTTCGTGCGGGATGTCCACGGTGGTGGACAGTTTCTCGGCCCGAACAGGACGTCGCGGGAGGCGAGGGGTGTCGCCACGCCGAGGTCGTGGAGTAGAACGGTTGCAGGAACCACATCGCCGAGAGGCGTAGATCCGGATCCACGCAGGACAGATGTCACGAGAAGAGACCGAGTACCCACGCGAGAGCAGTTCCCTTGGAACAGTCCACCTCCGGGCGCACAACCGGAGCGACACTTCGACAATTGCACGCTTGGTAGCCCGGACTTCTCTGGAGGCCCCTCACCAGTTCGACCACGTCGAACTGGTGAGGGGCCTCCGCCTGCGTGGGCGTTCTCGGGGGCGAAGGCTCTGAAATGGAAGCGCTTACCGGCACAAATCGGACGCCGCTTGTCGTGTGACGACAATTCCCGGCAAACCGCCGCGTGTCGCGACATCCCGGTTTGCAATCCCGGGGTGAAACCCCCACGATTGTCGAGGTGCTCCCCTCACGGGTCGAGCGCCACGCGATCTGGCTCCTCCCCCCCGGTGCCAGTCTCGTGAGGGTGGCCTCCGTCTTCCCCCGGACGGAGGCCACC
>JABFXB010000035.1 GCA_013361975.1 Dermatophilaceae bacterium | reverse complement strand
CTCCTCGCGGCTGCGCAGGCGGATGCCGGTCGCGCCGTCGGACGTCGCCTGCTCGCTGGCCCACGGGGCGATCTGGAGGGCGAGGTCGCCGGGCGAGACGGGGCCGCGGTTGCCGCTCGCGAGCGTCATGCGGCAGATGAGGTCGAGGTCGTTGGGCACGCCGACGGCGATCTCGGACGGTGCGGCGACGCCACCGACGATGGTCGGGGCGGGCTCGAGCCCGACCGGGGCACCCGCCGGGATCAGCCCGTCGTCGACCGACACCATGGGCCAGCGACCGGTCAGGCCGGCATACGCGATCTTGACGAGGCCGACGGCGTCGGCGCGGGAGGCACGCTCGTCGGACAGGCGGTCGGTGTCGGTGAGGGCCGCCTCGGTGGCGAGCCCGCGCACCTTGACGGCGCCGTCGGGCATGCGCAGCAGGGAGCTGGGCGTGAGGGCCAGGTGGTGCAGGCCGCGGTGGCCCGCCTTCTCGAGGGCGGTCGCGGCCTCGCCGGTGAGGCGGCGCACCTCGTCGGCCGACAGGCCCCCGCTCTGCAGCAGGTGCGACAGGGGAGTGGCACCCGTGAGGGGCTCCTCGACGATGAAGCCGACCCCGCGGTCGGTTCCGACGTCGAGCACGCGTACGAGGCGGGGGTCCTCGATGCCGGCGGCGCGACGTGCGGCGTCGAGGGCGGGAGCGGCCACCGAGGAGGCCGACGGGAAGCAGACGAGCACGACCTCGCGCTCGAGGGTGTGGTCGTTGGCGCGCCAGCGCTCGTGGTGCGTGCCCTCGGAGGTGCGCAGCGTCACCGCGTAGCGGCCGCCGAGGACGGATCCAGGTCCGACTCCCTGCACGTGCGTCACCCTCCTCGTCCTGGTGTGCGTGGATGCGTGGCTCGGCCCCCATCCTAGGACGACTCAGTGCCGATCCCTGTCGTCCGCATCGCCGAGCGTCTGGTGTGCCGCGGTGACCGCCTCGATGTCGGCGATCTCGTCGACGCGCGAGGTGCCCCGGAACACGGCGCGCAGCACACCGGCGAGCAGCACCAGTCCGGCGAGGACGCCGCCGACCCAGTAGATGGCCCCGTCGAGCGGGTTGGCCGACACCGGGATCGTCGCGGGAGAGCCGATCATCGTGCCGTCGGCGGTGGTCAGGAAGGCCCGGATCTGCGCTCGTCCCGCCGCGACCGCGGCCACCTCGACCGGCACGTTCGTGCGGGACCCGGGCCCGATCGAGATCGGGTCGGGCTGGGCCACGACGCGGATGCGCGGGTTGTCGGGCACGAGCCGCAGACGGATGCCCTCGACGGTGTAGTCGAGGCCGTTCTCGAGGGTGATGCGCAGGGTGCCGTTCTCGGCGAGCAGGTTGATCGTGCTCGTGCGGGGCACGACCCGGATCGCGCTGGTCGCCGCGCGCACGTCCCGCGCGACGGAGCTCGCGAGGCTGCCCCACGAGCCCGGCCGGTCGCGCCAGCGGGCGCTGGCGAGCTCGTCGAGCACGTCGCGGTACGTGCGCTCGAACTGCGCGCCGTCGCGGAGGACCGAGGAGACGCTGAGCAGCGTGTCGCGCTGCTCGGCCATCTGCCGGAGCCGGCCGGCGTCGAGGACGGGGCGCGCCGCGGCCGAGGCGACGGCGCTCGTGGGCCGCGTCTGCACCTCGGCCTTGTCACTGCCGTCGTCGGTGAGGAGCGAGGCGGCGTCGACCGGCTCGAGCCAGGGCGCGCTCGCCGTCGCGGCGAGGAAGGAGGCGAGGCCGGCGCCGTCGGGGTCGTAGGAGCGGGGCGCCGTGACGAGGACCGAACGCTGGGTGCCCGCGCGCTCGCCGAGCAGCACGAGCGTCTCGGCGAGGTAGCGCTGGGTGGACAGGACCGGGCTCGGGTCGCTCCGCCTGGGCAGCAGGGCCGACAGGCGGGGGTCGTACGCGAGCAGCCGGGTGCCGCCTGTCGCCACCCGTCGGGCGGTGGGCGTGTACGCCGTGGCCTTCGTCACGGCCGCGGCGTTGACGACGATGCCGGCGGGCTTCTTGACGGGGGTCGTGGACAGGAGGGTGCGGATGCCCTGCTCGCGTCCTGCCGGCAGCAGGCCGTCGACCGGCCAGACGATGTCGGAGCGCACCGGCTGCTCGAGGCGCTGGCCGAGCCCGGCGGCGCGGGTGACCAGGTCGCGCACCAGGGCGTTGGCGGGGGCCGTGCCCACGGTGGCCGCGATGTCGGCGTCGGCGTACGGCAGGGCCCAGAGGTCGTGGCCGGCCAGCTGGGAGCGCAGGGCGTCGCCCAGGCGGGCGATGGCCTGCGTGGCCGGTGACTGGGTGGGCTGCCCGCCGGTGGGGGTGGAGGTCGGTGCGGTGCCCGTGGAACCCGTCGTGCCCGTCGGTGCCGGCGTGCCGGAGCTGGCGCCGGACGTCGTGGCACCGGGCGTCGTGGCACCGGGCGTCGTGCCGCCCCGCGACGGCGTGCCGGTGCTCGTCGAAGGGCCTGTGGGAGTGCCCGTCGGGGTGGGGCTGTTGCCGCCCTGACCGCCGGCAGCGCTGGTGCCGAGCACGGCCGGGTCGACGGCCAGGGTGACCGGCCGGCCGCGGGTGCCGGTGAGGATGCGCTCGACGCGCGAGTCGGTGCCGATGGCCCGCTGCCAGGCGGTCTCGCGGGTGGTGTCGTCGCGGGAGAAGAGCCCGACGTCGGGGTCGAGCGTCAGAGGCAGCACGGTGGCCACCTTGAGCGGCAGGTACTCCTTGCGTCCGTTCCAGGCCACGAACGTACGCGTGGTGCCCGTCGGCTCGGTCGCCCCCTGCTGCACGACCTCGACCGAGATCGGCACGGCCGCGAACGCGTCGTCGGAGCGCAGCTGCCGCCAGGGGATGGTGGCGGTGAAGGCGCGGGTCTGTCCTGCCGCGACGCCGGGCAGCGTCGTGGTGTCGATGGTGGCGCCCGACGCGGCCGTGCGGCCGGATGCCCAGCCGTCGAGGGCCGCGCGCTGGTTGACCACGACCTCACCTCGCACCACCCGCACGGTCGGCCCGGTGAGCGGCCCGGTGAGCGGGGCCGTGACGGATCCCGTGATGGTGAGGTCGGTGCCCGGGGCGACGACGGCGGGCGTCATCGAGTCGAGCACGACCACGGCGACGTCACGGGCCGGGGTCACGGCGCGAGGTCGGGCCGGCGAGGTGCCGGCCGGCCCCGACGCCGGTGCGTGTGACGAGGCGGCGGGACCGTACGGCGAGGCCTCCCACGGCCGGGTGCTCACGGCGGCGCTCGCGAGCACGCCACCCGACGTCGTCGCCAGGGCAGCCAGCACGGTCGCAGTGGCAGCCAGCCGGCGAGCGAGGCGGGTCACGCGACGCCCGTTCGATCCGGGACGCCGCGACCCTGCGTGGATCACGCCGTCCCCGCCAGCCGGTTCCACGCCGCCTGGGCGATGCGGCGCTCGTTGGGGAAGGTCAGCCTGCGGTGCACCTCGTCGAGGCGCATCCAGGCGACGTCGATGGCCTCGTGGTCGGGGTCGTTCTCGATCGAGAGCTCACCACCGGTGGCCTCGAGGAGGTAGTGGTGCACGAACTTGTGCACGCGCTTGTTGGAGGTGGCGAACCAGTAGTCGATCGTGCCGAGCTCGACCAGGACCCGCCCCACGATCCCGGTCTCCTCCGCCACCTCGCGCGCAGCGGTCTCGACGAGGGTCTCGCCGGGCTCGACGTGCCCCTTGGGCAGGCACCACTCGATGCGCCCGGCCCGGTTGCGCCGCGCGATGATCGCGATGAGCGCGAGACCTTCGCGCACGTCGACGACGATGCCTCCGGCAGAGCGTTCCTCTACGGCGGGCAGGCGCCTCCCCGGCACGGGGGCGGGGACGGGCTGCGCGCTCACATCGCCACCATAACGGGCCGCGGCCGAACCGCCCCGACGTCGGGACCGGCTGCGCCACGCGCCTGCTCGCCGACCCGTCGGCAACCGACGGCGACCTCCGTGGTGGGGCGGCACGGGGTGCTCGTCGATCGTCGCCGGGGCCGGTCCTCGCGCCTCACTAGGCTGGGGCGCGTGCCAGACCGACCCGACACGCCCGTGACCGGTGGAGCCGAGCAGGCCGATGCCGGTCTCCCGCTCCTGAGGGCCGCCGTCGCCCGCCTCGCCCCCGTGCTGCCGCTCCTCACCGAGCTCGGCGAGCGCTTCGCCACGGCCGGGCACGAGCTGGCCCTCGTCGGTGGTCCCGTACGCGACGCCTTCCTCGGCCGGGTCTCGCCCGACCTCGACCTGACCACCGACGCCAAGCCCGACGAGATCCTCGCGGTCGTCGTCGGCTGGGCCGACGCCCACTGGGACATCGGTCGGGAGTTCGGCACCATCGGGTTGCGCAAGGGCGCCCACGTCATCGAGATCACGACCTATCGCGCCGACACCTACGACCGCACGTCCCGCAAGCCGGAGGTGATGTTCGGCGACAGCCTCGAGGGCGACCTCGTGCGACGCGACTTCACGGTGAACGCGATGGCCATCCGGCTGCCGAGCCTCGAGTTCGTCGACGTCCACGGCGGCCTGTCCGACCTCGTCACCCGCCGGCTCATGACCCCGGCCGCACCGGAGGAGTCCTTCGCCGACGACCCCCTCCGGATGATGCGTGCGGCCCGCTTCGCCTCCCAGCTCGGTTTCGACGTGGCCCCGCAGGTGCGGGGGGCGATGGCCGAGCGCGCGGACACCCTCTCCATCATCTCGGCAGAACGCGTACGCGACGAGTTCACCAAGCTGCTCCTGTCACCCGCCCCACGGCTGGGGCTGACCCTGCTCGTCGACACCGGCCTCGCCGACGTGTTCCTGCCCGAGCTGCCGGCGCTGCGCCTCGAGCTCGACGAGCACCACCGCCACAAGGACGTCTACGAGCACTCGCTCATCGTCCTCGAGCAGGCGATCGACCTCGAGGGCCCGGCCGACGGCCCCGCCGAGTCGGTGCCCGGACCCGACCTCGTGCTGCGCCTCGCCGCGCTCCTCCACGACATCGGCAAGCCGGCCACCCGCCGGTTCGAGGACGGCGGCGGTGTCTCGTTCCACCACCACGAGCTCGTGGGCGCGAAGCTCACGACCAAGCGGATGAAGGCGATGCGCTTCGACAAGGACACGACCAAGCAGGTCGCGCGCCTCGTCGAGCTGCACCTGCGCTTCCACGGCTACGGCGACGGGCAGTGGACCGACTCGGCGGTGCGGCGCTACGTCACCGACGCCGGGCCGCTGCTGTCGCGCCTGCACCGGCTCACGCGCTCCGACAGCACGACCCGCAACGTGCGCAAGGCCCAGCGGCTCTCCCGCGCCTACGACGACCTCGAGGCCCGCATCGAACGGCTGGCGGCCGAGGAGGAGCTCGCCGCCGTGCGCCCCGAGCTCAACGGCAACGAGATCGCCCAGGCGCTCGGCATCCGGCCCGGGCCGGTGCTCGGCGAGGCGTACGACTACCTGCTGTCGGTGCGCCTCGACGACGGTCCCATCGGCAAGGAGGCCGCCCGCGAGAAGCTGCTCGCGTGGTGGGCTGCGCGCGAGCCGTCGGCCTGACCCGACCGGCCGCCTCACGTGCAGGGGAGTGCTCCCCACCTCGGCCGACCTGACACCGCGCACAGTGAATGATTGACTGACCGCGCCGTCCCCGACGCCAGCGGGAACGACCGAAAGGAACGAGCCATGAGCACCCTCGCCTACCCGAGCGCCGACTTCCCGGGCCAGCCGTCGGTGGCCCTCGAGG
>JABFXB010000131.1 GCA_013361975.1 Dermatophilaceae bacterium | reverse complement strand
GGTCAGTGACCCTGCGGCATCGCCCAGCGGGCGGTGGAGACGCCCTGCTCCTTGGCGCGCTCGAGCGCCTCGCCGATGATCTTCTCGGCGGCCTCGCGGTTGCCCCAGTCGGAGGCCTCGACGTGCTTGCCCGGCTCGAGGTCCTTGTAGCGCTCGAAGAAGTGCTGGATCTCGTCGAGGGTGAACTTGCTGACGTCGGTGATGTCCTGGACGTCGGCGGTGCGCGGGTCGACGGGCACGCACAGCACCTTGTCGTCACCGCCGGCCTCGTCGGTCATGTGGAAGATGCCGATCGGGCGGGCCTCGACGACGACGCCGGGGAAGAGCGGCTCGGGCAGCAGCACGAGGGCGTCCAGCGGGTCGCCGTCCTCGCCGAGGGAGTCCTCGATGTAGCCGTAGTCGGCGGGGTAGGCCATCGCGGTGAAGAGGTAGCGGTCGAGGCGGACCCGACCGGTCTCGTGGTCGATCTCGTACTTGTTGCGCTGTCCGCGCGGGATCTCGATGGTGACGTCGAACTCCACGTCTTCCCCTTCTTCACGGTCTTCGGTGGGCGGCTCGGGTGCCGAGGCATCCGGCGGCGGCTGACAGAATCGTCCGCGACAGTGTGTCAGCAAGGGCGGTCCTCGCGCGAAACGCGACGGACGGCGGACGGGGGTGAGCAGCATGGCGCGAACGACGCTGCGGCGCGCCCCCCGCTTCACGTATGCCGTCGCGGCCGCCTGGTCTGCCGTGACCGTCCTGCTCGGGTATGCCGTCCTCGACGTCGCCGACGCAGCCCCCGGCGTGCTCACGCTGCGTCCCCTGCCGCCGCCCCCGCCCACCGAGTACGTCGCCCGGCGCACGCTGCCCTTCGTGCCGCAGCCCACGCTGGCGACCTCGGTCGAGGCCCCGTTGCCGTCGCTGGCCGGCGACACCGCCGCGGCCACCACGTCCGGCGTGGAGCAGGCCCTCGCGCCGGTGCTCGCCCTGGCCGCCCTTCGCGACTCCGCCGTCGTCGTGCGCGACGGCCAGACCGGCGCCGTGCTCCTCGACGAGGGCGGCGACGAGCTGCGCGTCCCGGCGTCGACGACGAAGCTGCTCTCCGCGGCCGCCATCGGCCGGGCCTTCGCCCCCGACGAGAGGCTGCGCACCGTCGTGCGGGAAGGGGACCGGCCCGACCAGATCGTCCTCGTGGCGGGCGGCGACTCGCTGCTCGCACCGGGCAAGGGTGACCCCGACGCGGTGGCCGGCCACGCCGGCCTCGCCGACCTCGCGGAGCAGGTGGCAACGGCGCTCGCCACGAGCGGCACCCGCGCGGTCACGCTCTACGTCGACGAGACGTACGCCGACGGCCCCACGACCGCGCCCACCTGGAGTCCCACCTTCCGCAGCTCCGGCATCACCGGCGCCGTCGCCATGCTCGGCCTGTCCAGCCAGCGGGCGACCGGCGGCAGGCCCGGTCCGGCCGACCCCGTGGCCGCCGTGCGCAGCCGCTTCGCCCAGCAGCTCGGGGCGCTGGGCATCGACGTCACGGTGGCGCCCCGCGGCAGTGCTCCCGGCACGCCGGGGTCGCCCATGCCGCGGCCGAACCCCACGCCGAGCACCTCGCCGAGCACCTCGCCGAGCACCTCGGACAGCACCCCTGACTCGACCCCGACGGCCGCCGACACCTCCAGCCCAGCCGGCGGACCCGGCGCGGTGCTCGGCAGCGTCGAGTCGGCGCCCGTGCGCGACCAGCTCGCGCTCGCCCTCACCGACAGCGACAACGCCCTCACCGAGATCCTCGCCCGCCAGGCGGCGTACCGGTCGGGCGCCGGCACCGACTTCGCCGCCGTGGGCGGCTGGGTGGTCGAGCAGGTGGCGGCCCTCGGGCTCGCCACCGACGGCGTACGCCTGGTCGACGCGAGCGGTCTCTCGCGTGAGAACCGGGTGCGGGCCGACCTGCTGGCCGACGTGCTCGTGCTCGGCTACGACGGCACCCACCCGGTGCTGCGACGAGCTCTCGACGGCCTGCCCATCGCCGGCCTCACGGGCACGCTCGCCGGCCGGCTCACCGGGTCCGACCACGCCGCGGCCGGTCGCGCCCGCGCCAAGACGGGCACGCTCACCGGCGCCAACGCCCTGGCCGGCAGCGTCGTCGACGACGACGGGCGACTGTTGGTGTTCGTGGGTATGGTCGCCGGAGCGGGAACCAACGACGCCCGGGCGGCGTTGGACCGACTGGTAGCGACAGTCGCCTCGTGCGGGTGCCGCTGACGGGCCGAAGGCCGGCTCGGGGAGCGCGACTCGCCACAGGGTTCGGGCTCGTCCGCGCCGCCGGCCGCCCCTCCAGACACCGCGCGCGAACGACGACAGCGTCAGGCAAGAGTCACGGCACGAAAGGGCTGGCATGACCGACACGACCCTCCCAGTGGACGCAGGTCGTCCCGACCGCTCGGGAGGTGCGCCGGCCGCCTACGTCGACTACGAGTTCGCGAAGAAGACCGGCCGCGCCATCGTCAACCCCGGCCCCCAGGTGTCGCCCGACGAGGCCGCCGCCATCGTCGCCGACCTGCGCGAGGCCGCCGCCTCCGCGGTCGCCCCGGTCGCCGAGACCAGCGCTCTCACCGCCCCCGAGGGCGCGCCGGCGCCGCTCGTCGTCGACCGGGCCGGCTGGATCAGCGCCAACGTCGACTCGTTCCGGGCCCTGCTCGACCCCGTCGTCGACAAGCTCAACGCCTCGAAGAAGGGCCAGTCGAGCGCTGCCGCGGCGGCCATCGGCGGCAAGGTCACCGGCGCCGAGATGGGCGGCCTGCTCGCCTTCCTCTCCAGCAAGGTGCTCGGACAGTACGACCTCGCCCCGGGCGGCGCCCCGCGCCTGCTGCTCGTCGCGCCGAACATCGTCGCCACCGAGCGCAAGCTCGCCGTCGACCCGACCGACTTCCGGCGGTGGGTCGCCATGCACGAGGAGACGCACCGCGTGCAGTTCACCGCGGTGCCGTGGCTGCGGGACCACATGGTCGCGAGCACCCAGGCGCTGGCCGTCGACCTGGCACCCACGCCCGACGACCTGAGCAAGCGTTTCGAGCAGCTGACGAAGAACCTCCCCGAGGTGCTCAGCTCGGGCGAGGGCCTCGGACAGCTCTTCGCGACCCCCGAGCAGAAGGCGAAGATCGCCGACCTCACCGCGGTGATGTCGCTGCTCGAGGGCCACGCCGACGTCGTCATGGACGCCGTCGGCCCTCGCGTCATCCCGAGCGTCCAGGAGATCCGCCGCAAGTTCGACGAGCGGCGCAACAGCGCTGTCGGCGTCGACCGGCTGCTGCGCAAGCTGCTCGGCCTCGAGGCGAAGATGCGGCAGTACCGTGACGGCGCCGTCTTCGTGCGCGCGGTCACCGACCAGGTGGGTCGTGACGGGTTCAACGCCGTGTGGAGCTCGCCCGAGTCGCTGCCGCGCGCGTCCGAGATCCTCGAGCCGGACGCGTGGGTGCGTCGGGTCCACGGCTGAACCGATGAGGAGCCTGCACGACATGCCCGGACCCGACCCCGCCGTCGCCGCCACCCGCCTCGCCGTGCGCGAGCACCTGTCGGACGTGCCCGAGGGCGCCGTGGTGCTCGTCGCCTGCTCGGGCGGCCCCGACTCGGTCGCGCTCGCGGCCGCCCTCGCCTTCGAGGCGCCGCGTGCCGGCGTGCGCGGTGGCGCAGTCGTCGTCGACCACGGCCTGCAGGAGCGCTCCGACGAGGTTGCCGCAGACGCCGCAGCCCTGTGTCGCGAGCTGGGCCTCGACCCCGTCGAGGTGGTGCGTGCCGAGCTGCACACGACCGGTGCCGGTCTCGAGGCCGACGCGCGCGCGGCGCGCTACGTCGCCATCGAGGGCGCCGCCGACCGTGCGAAGGCCTCGATGGTCCTCATCGGCCACACCCGCGACGACCAGGCGGAGCAGGTGCTGCTGGGCCTGTCACGCGGGTCGGGCGCCCGCTCCCTCAGCGGTATGCCGGTGCGTCGCGACCGGTTCGTGCGCCCGCTACTCGCCCTGCCACGCGCCACGACGCTCGCGGCCTGCGCGGCCTACGGCATCGAGCCGTGGACCGATCCCCACAACAGCGACGACTCCTTCAGGCGCGTGCGCGCCCGACGGCTGCTCGCGACGCTCGAGTCCGACCTCGGCCCCGGCTTCGCTGCCGCGCTGGCCCGGAGTGCCGACCTGCTGCGCGAGGACGCTGACTACCTCGAGAGCCTCGCGATCAAGGCGCGGGCCGAGCTGCCCGCCGGTCCCGGCGGCGACGGGGTCGACCTCGACGCCCTGTCCGGGCTGCCACGGGCGATCCGCACCCGCGTCTGGCGGTTGCTCGCCGCCGAGGCGGGCGCCCCGCTCGCCGACGTCAGCGCCGCCCACGTCGAGTCCCTCGACGCGCTGCTCACCTCGTGGCACGGCCAGGGCCCGCTGCACGTGCCCGGCGGCATCGCGGTCTCCCGCACCGCCGGCGCGATCGTCTTCAGCCCCCTCCCCCTGCGCGAGACCGCCATCGCCTGAGCGGTCGACCGGTCTCCCGGGCGGCGCAGCGCCGCGCCCGGTGCGGTTGAATGGACCCGCCCTGAACGACCCTGCACCCACCGCACAGAGGAGCCTTCGTGGACCACGAGCACATGGGAGATGACCTGGCCAAGGTCCTGCTCACCGAGGAGCAGATCCAGACCCGCCTCTCCGAGCTCGCCGAGGACATCTGGAAGGACTACGAGGGCAGGGAGTTCCTGCTCGTCGGCGTGCTCAAGGGAGCCGTCGTCGTCATGGCCGACCTCATGCGGGCCCTGCCCGGCACCGCCCCGATGGACTGGATGGCCGTCTCGTCCTACGGCTCCGGCACGAAGAGCTCGGGCGTCGTGCGCATCCTCAAGGACCTCGACACCGACATCACGAACCGGCACGTGCTCATCGTCGAGGACATCATCGACTCGGGCCTGACGCTCTCGTGGATCAAGTCCAACCTCGAGTCGCGCAACCCGGCCTCGGTCGAGATCTGCACGCTGCTGCGCAAGCCCGACGTCGTCAAGGTCGACATCCCGGTCAAGTACGTCGGCTTCGACATCCCCAACGAGTTCGTCGTCGGCTACGGCCTCGACTACGCCGAGAAGTACCGCAACCTCCGCTGCGTGGGCACGCTGGCCCCGCACGTCTACGCCTGAGCCATGACGTTCTCGATCGTCGCCCGCCAGGGCGAGGCCTACGGCGTCGCGGTCGCCTCGAAGTTCCTCGCCGTCGGGGCGGTCGTGCCGGCCGCGCGGACCGGCGTCGGCGCCGTCGCCACCCAGTCGTACGCCCGTGTCGCCTACCTCGAGGAGCTGCTGAGCCGCCTGGCCGCCGGCGAGGAGGCCTCGGCCGCGCTCGAGGCCGCCACCGCGCTCGACGAGGGCCGCGAGACCCGACAGGTCGGGGTCGTCGGAGTCGGCTCGGCTGCCACCTTCACGGGGTCCGAGTGCAACCCGTGGGCGGGGGGCGTCGCGCGCGAGGACGGCGACACGGCATACGCCATCCAGGGCAACATCCTCACCGGGCCCGAGGTCGTCGAGTCGATGGAGCGGGCCTGGCGAGAGAGCGCGGGCGAGCCGCTGGCCCGACGCCTGCTGGCTGCCCTCGCCGCAGGCGACGCTGCGGGCGGTGACTCGCGGGGGCGCCAGAGCGCGGCGCTGTATGCCGTCGAGCCGGGTTCGGGCTACGACGCGTGCGGCGTCCTCGCCGACCTGCGCGTCGACGACCAC
>JABFXB010000258.1 GCA_013361975.1 Dermatophilaceae bacterium | reverse complement strand
TCCGAGCCCGCGGTGTCCCCGGCCCGGCGGCGCATCACGTGGAGCGTGCTCGTCCCGGTCGTCACCGCCGCTGCCGGCCTGATGTTCGCGATGAGCTTCCAGGCGGCGCAGGGACGCGACCTGCGTGCCGACCGCGACCTGCCCCAGCTGATCAAGGAGGGCACGGCCCGGGTCCAGGAGAAGGCCACCCTCCTCGACGAGCTGCAGGGCGAGGTCAACGCGCTCGCCAAGACCAACGCCCCCGCCGACGACCACATCTCCAGCCTTGGTCGCGCCGCCGACGAGCTGGCCGGCACCGCCGCGACGACGAAGGTCAAGGGGCCCGCCGTCGAGGTCACGCTCGACGACGCGCACCGCACGGCCGACTCCCTGCCCGACGGCTTCACCGCCGACGACATCGTCGTGCACCAGCAGGACGTCCAGGCCGTCGTCAACGCGCTGTGGTCGTCGGGCGCCGAGGCGATGATGATCCAGGACCAGCGCGTCATCTCGACGAGCGCCGTGCGCTGCGTCGGCAACACGCTCATCCTGCAGGGCCGCGTCTACGCGCCGCCCTACCGCATCACCGCCATCGGCGACCTCGACCGGCTGCAGCGCGGACTCGACGCCGACCCCTCGGTCACCATCTACAAGCAGTACGTCGACGCCGTCGGTCTCGGCTACGGGCTGCACACGCACGGCTCGGTCGAGTTCCCGGCATACTCGGGCTCGGTCGACTTCCAGTACGCGTCGCCGATCCGCTGACCCACTGCCTGGAGAACTCGCATGACCAGCCGCGCCCGCATCCTCGTCATCGACAACTACGACAGCTTCGTCTACACGATCGTCGGCTACCTCGAGCAGCTCGGGGCCGACTGCACGGTGGTGCGCAACGACGCCGTCGCCGCGAGCGACGCGGCAGCATACGACGGGGTGCTCGTGTCGCCCGGCCCGGGCACGCCGGAGGGGGCCGGGGTCTCGATGGACGTCATCCGCGAGTGCGCGCGCATCGCGAAGCCGATGTTCGGGGTGTGCCTCGGCCACCAGGCTCTCGGCGTCGTCGCCGGCGCGACGGTCGGACGGGCGCCCGAGCTGCTCCACGGCAAGACGTCGCTCGTGCACCACGACGGCACGGGCGTCCTCGAAGGGCTGCCCAGCCCCTTCACCGCGACGCGCTACCACTCGCTGACCATCGACCCCGCGACGCTGCCGCCCGAGCTCGTCGCGACGGGCCGCACCGACTCGGGGCTGGTCATGGCCGTACGCCACCGCGACCTGCCACTGCACGGCGTCCAGTTCCACCCCGAGAGCGTCCTGACCGAGGGTGGCCACCGCATGCTGGCGAACTTCCTCGCGATGTGCGGAGACACCGGTGCCGTGGAGCGGTCGGCCGGGCTGAGCCCGCTCGTCACCGCCGCCGTCTGAGTCGCCTCCCGGCGGAGCCACACCCAGGTCGAGTGCCCACTTTCCGACGCCCCGCAACGTCGAGTGCCCACTTTCCGACGCCCCGCAACGTCGAGTGCCCACTTTCCGACGCCCCGCAACGTCGAGTGCCCACTTACCGACGCCCCGCAACGTCGAGTGCCCACTTTCCGACGCCCCGCAACGTCGAGTGCCCACTCTCCGATGTCGGAAAGTGGGCACTCGACTGGACGGTCAGGGGAGGGTCAGCGTCGTCGGTGGCGGGGTGGTCGGCGGAGTCGTCGCGGGCGGCGTGGGCGTGACGGTCACCGTCGCCGTCTGCGTCGAGGTGGGCGTCTTCGCGACCTTGACGACGATCGTCGTGCCGCGCTTCACCACGTCGCCGGCCTTGTCGACGGCCAGCACCTCGTCGGGGTTCTTCTGGGAGTCGACCGACTGCTTGCGCGGGTCGAGGCCGGCGTTCTGCAGCGCGACAGCGGCCAGTGCCCAGTCCTTGCCGACGAGGTCGTCGGGCACCTTGACGTTGCCGGTGGCGTAGAAGATGCGGATCTTCGTGTCCTTGGACACGACGGCCCGGGCGGCCGGCTCGGTCTTGGTGACCTTGTCCTTGTCCTGGTCTGGGGTGTTCTCCTGGGTGAAGCCGGCGACGGCGAAGCCCGCCTTCTCGAGCTCGGCCCGCGCCTCGTCCTTGTCGAGGCCCGTCACGTCGGGGACGGTCAGGGTGTCGGGGCCCGACGACACGACGTACTTGACCGTCGACTGCGTCTGCACACGGGTGCCGGCGCTGGGGTCCTGGCTCACGACCTCGCCCTCGGGCACCGACGTGCTGGCAGCCGTCGTCTTCTGACCGCGCAGGTTGATGGTCGCCAGGGCGCGGGCCGCGGCGTCCTCCTTCATGCCCTCGAGGGCCGGCACGGCGACGGTCGGCACGGTCGGCGGTGCCTGGTTGCCGAACCACGTGACCGCGCCCCAGCCGACGAGCGCGAGCAGGGCGATGACCAGCAGGGTGATGAACGCCGCCTTGCCACGTCCGTTCCTGCGCTCCGCCTCGTCGCCCTCGACATAGCCGACCGCAGGCAGGCCGGCTGTGTTCTGGTAGCGGTCGGGGTGCGCGCCGACCATGGGTTGCACGGCCGTCGGTGCCCCCGGGGCGGCATACGCGGGCGGGAGCGTCTGGGTGGCGGCGGCGCCGACGGCGGCCGCGGTGCCGAGGGCGGCCGCGCTGATGCGACGCCCGAGCCGGACGTTCTCGAGGTCGTCGCGGAAGGCCGTCGCGTCCTGGTAGCGGGCCTCACGGTCCTTCGCGAGAGCGTGCAGCGTCACGGCGTCGAGGTCACCACCGACCGCGTCGTTCCACACGCTCGGCGGCTGGGGCAGCTCACCGACGTGCTGGTACGCGATGGCCACGGGCGAGTCGCCGACGAACGGCGGCCGGCCGGTGAGCAGCTCGAAGAGGAGGCAGCCGGTCGAGTAGAGGTCGGAGCGCTCGTCGACCGTGTGGCCTTGGGCCTGCTCGGGCGAGAGGTACTGCGCGGTGCCGACGACCGACTGCGTCTGCGTCATCGTGGCGGCGGTGTCGGCGATGGCCCGCGCGATGCCGAAGTCCATCACCTTCACGTGGCCGTTGCTCGTGATCATGACGTTGGCGGGCTTGATGTCGCGGTGGACGATGCCCATGCGGTGGCTGTAGGCGAGCGCGTCGAGGATGCCCTCGGTGACGCGGATGGCCTCGGCCGGGTCGAGCTTCTGGTGGTCGGTGAGCCGCTGGCGCAGCGTCTGCCCGTCGACGTACTCCATGACGATGTACGGGAGGGTCGTACGCGTGCCGTGCGGTCCGTCGGCCAGGCCCTCGTCCTCGCCGGAGTCGAAGATCGCGACGATGGCCGGGTGGTTGAGGCCCGCGGCCGACTGCGCCTCGCGGCGGAAGCGCATGAGGAAGTTGGCGTCGCGCGCGAGGTCGGAGCGAAGCATCTTGATGGCGACCTGGCGGCCGAGCCGCGTGTCGTGGCCGAGGTGCACGTCGGCCATGCCGCCTCGTCCGATGAGCTCGCCGACCTCGTAGCGTCCACCCAGGACGCGGGCTGCGGTGGTCACGTCGTTCGCCTCTGCTCGTTCGTGAAGTGCTCGTCCGGGTGCTGGGTCATCGTGGTCCGCTCGTCGGGCGCCGGCAGCTGGCTGCTCACGCTGGTCGGGTCGGTCGGTCATCGGTTCAGCACCGCCTCCATGACGTCGCGGGCGATCGGGGCGGCGACTCGGCCGCCGCCGACCTCGCTGCCCTTGACGCCGCCGTCCTCGACGACGACCGCGACGGCGATCTTCGGGTCGGTGGCGGGGGCGAAGGAGATGAACCAGGCGTGCGGCGGCTTGTCGAGGTCGTGCTGCGCCGTGCCGGTCTTGCCGGCCACCTCGACGCCGTCGATCTTCGCGCGGGCGCCACTGCCGTTCTGCACGACCGAGACCATCATCTTCGTCAGCGTGGAGGCGGTCCGCTCGGACACCGCCTGCGACAGCTCGACCGGGTCGGGGGTGGACTCGATGATGTCGAGGTTGGCGCTGCGCACCGAGTCGATGAGGTAGGGCGTCATGACGCGGCCGCCGTTGGCGATGCCGGCCGCGACCATCGCCATCTGGAGGGGCGTCGTGCGCACGTCGTACTGGCCGATCGCCGTCTGCGCCGCCTGAGGCGCGTTGAGGTCGGCCGGCACCGAGCTGGTCGCGACGCGCATCGGCACCTGGAGCGAGTCGCCGAAGCCGAACTTGGCGGCCTGGGCCCGCAGCTTCTCGCCGCCGAGCTCGAGGCCGAGGGAGCCGAACGCCGTGTTGCACGAGATCTCGAGGGCGTGGATCAACGTCGTCTTGTTGTTCGGCCCGCACGCGCGGCCGTTCTCGTTGGGCAGGTTGGTGCTCGTCAGCGGCAGGTCGAGCACGGGCGGCCCGGGCACCGAGGAGTTCTCGTCGGTGACGACGCCGTTCTCGAGGGCCGCGGCGGCCGTGACGACCTTGAACGTGGAACCGGGCGGGTAGACACCGCTGACGGCCCGGTTGAGGTATGCCTTGTCCTTGTCGGTCGAGAGCGTCTGCCACGCCTTCGCGGCCTTGGACAGGTCGTGGCTCGAGAGCGGGTTCGGGTCGTAGGTCGGGTGGCTGACCATGGCGAGGATCGCGCCGGTCTTCGGGTCGAGCGCCACCACCGCGCCCCTGTTGTCGCCGAGGGCCTTGTCGGCAGCAGCCTGCGCCTTCGGGTCGATCGTGAGCTCGATGGTCGCGCCGGAGGTCTTGCGGCCGGTGATGAGGTCGGTGACGCGGCGGACGAACAGGGTGTCGGCGTCGCCGGAGAGCAGGTCGTCGGAGGCGTGCTCGAGGCCGTAGGGGGCGCCGACGGAGTACGAGTAGAAGCCGGTGAGCTGGGCGTAGAGGTTGCCCTGCGAGTAGGTGCGCAGGAAGCGGTACTGGTCCTGGACCGGCACCGACTTCGCGATGGCCTGGCCGCCCACGATGATCGAGCCACGCTCGCGGGCGTAGTTGTCGAGCAGGGTGCGCTTGTTGGTCGCCATCGCGTTGAGCGTCTTCGCCTGCGTGAACTGGACGATGGTCGAGGCGACGAGCAGCGTCGTGAAGAGGCAGGCGATGAGCACGGAGAGGCGGCGGATCGGGGTGTTCACGGCAGCTTCACCACCTGTGTCACCTCGGCCGGCGACGGGTCGTCGGCCGCGACGCCCACCGGCATCTCGGGCATCGGGCGGCGGGCCTGGTCGGAGATGCGCAGCAGCAGCGCCATGATCACCCAGTTCGCGAGGAGGGACGAGCCACCGAGCGACATGAAGGGGGTCGTGAGGCCGGTCAGCGGGATCACCCGCGTGACGCCGCCGATGACGATGAAGAGCTGGAACGCGACCGAGAAGGCGAGGCCGATCGCGAGCAGCTTGCCGAAGCCGTCGCGCACGCCGAGGGCCGTGCGGATGCCGCGCTCGCAGAAGAGCAGGTAGAGCACGATGATCGCCACCGCGCCGAAGAGCCCGAGCTCCTCGCCGAGCGACGGGAAGATGAAGTCGCTCTCGGCGAAGGACGTGAGGTAGGGCCGCCCGGCGCCCAGACCGGTGCCGGTGAGGCCGCCTGATGCCATGCCCCACAGGCCGTTGGCGAGCTGGTTCGACCGCTCGAGGTTGTCGGGCGAGAACGGGTCGAGCCACAGGTCGACGCGCTTCTGGAAGTGCGTGAACGCGGACAGCGCGAAGGCGACCGCCGCGGCGAAGAGGAGCAGGCCGATGGCGATCCACGACACGCGCTCGGTCGCGACGTAGAGCATCGCGACGAAGAGGCCGAAGAAG
>JABFXB010000067.1 GCA_013361975.1 Dermatophilaceae bacterium | reverse complement strand
GCGGGCCGTCAAGGGCGAGGTCATCTCCTCGACCTTCGACCGGCCGGCCGAGGACCACACGACGGTCGCCGAGCTCGCCATCGAGCGGGCCAAGCGCCTCGTCGAGCTCGGCCACGACGTCGTCGTGCTGCTCGACTCGATCACCAAGCTGGGTCGCGCCTACAACCTCGCCGCGCCGGCGAGCGGGCGCATCCTCTCCGGTGGTGTCGACTCGGCCGCGCTCTACCCGCCGAAGAAGTTCTTCGGTGCGGCGCGCAACATCGAGAACGGCGGCTCGCTCACGATCCTCGCGACCGCGCTCGTCGAGACCGGCTCGAAGATGGACGAGGTGATCTTCGAGGAGTTCAAGGGCACCGGCAACATGGAGCTGCGCCTCAACCGCGAGCTCGCGAACCGCCGCATCTTCCCTGCCGTCGACATCAACAGCTCCGGCACGCGCCGCGAGGAGATCCTCCTGGCGAGCGAGGAGCTGAAGATCATGTGGAAGCTCCGCCGGGTGCTCGCTGCGCTCGACCCTCAGCAGGCCATCGAGCTGCTCATCGACCGGCTCAAGAAGACGCGGACGAACTACGAGTTCCTGACGCAGGTGCAGCAGACGAGCGGGTCGAAGCTCGACGACGCGTCCTGAGCAAGGCGTCCGCGCACGCCGCGCGGCAGGAGGGGAGTGGTGTCTCACGGCGCTGCTCCCTTCGGCGTTTCGTGGCCGATTCGGGTGATTTGTTCATAAAATGGTCGTCGATACCCGACCGTCTCCATGGAGTGCCATGTCTGCGCCTGCCGGCGAACCCGAAGCCAGTTCCGTCCGCGTCCTGGTGGCCGACGACGACGCCGACATCCGTGACCTCGTCGAGTTCAAGCTCACGCAGGCCGGGTATGCCGTCGAGGCCGTCCCCGACGGCATCAGCGCCTGGGAGGCGTTCGCCGCCAACCCGCCGCAGCTGGCCGTGCTCGACGTGATGATGCCGGGCCTGTCGGGCATCGACGTGCTGCGCAAGATCCGCGAGAGCGACAACCCGTCCGTCCCGGTCCTGCTGCTCAGCGCCAAGTCGCGCGACTCCGACGTCGACACCGGCTTCGCCGTGGGCGCCGACGACTACGTCATCAAGCCGTTCAGCCCCCGGGAGCTCCTGCACCGGGTCAACGGCATGCTCGCCCGGGCCCGATGACCACCGGGTGGCCGTCCGCGACGGCCGGCGCTGCCGGCCGCACGGCGAAGGGCCGCATGCCGTGATCGTCGGCGGTGCCCTGCTGCTCGGCGTGACGCTCGCCGTGCTCGGTGGTTGCCTGCTCCTCGTCCTCGCCGTGGTCGCGGTGCGCGCGAGGCGCCGCAGCCGCCAGCAGCGTGACCAGATGCTGCTCTCACCGCTGCGGGGGCCGCTGATCACGGTGGCCTCGGGCGAGGACGACGACGGCTCCGCGACCGAGCAGCTCACCTGGGCCACCGGTGTCACCCGCACGGTGCTCGACCGCAACATCGTGGAGCTGCTGACCAAGATCCGCGGTGGGCCAGCCGATCAGCTCGTGCGCGTGCTCGAGGTCCACGGAGCCGTCGAGGCGGCGACCGGCGACCTGCGCCACCGCTCATCGGTGCGCCGTGCCCGCGCGGCACAGCTGCTGGGCCTGGCCCGGGCCGACCACACGGTTCCGCAGCTGGTCGAAGCCCTCCGCGACGAGTCGGTCGAGGTGCGCAACAGCGCCGCGTACGCGCTGGGGCTCATCGGCGACCCGAGCGCGGCCGGCCCGGTGCTCGCCGCCATCGGCATGCCCGACCGCGGGCTGCCGGCCGCCACCGCCGCCGAGGCCCTGCAGTCGATGGGCGTCGGCATCTCCGAGGTCCTGCGCGAGGGCATGCGCGACGACAACGCCCGCACGCGCGTGGTGGCGGCCCACCTCAGCGGCGAGCGCAGCTTCACCCGGGGGCTCCCTGAGCTGCGGCACCTGCTCGACCACGACGCCGACCTCACCGTCCGCGAGACCGCGGCGACGGCGATCGGCCGGCTGGGCCGCGACGAGGACGCCGTCGTCCTCGCCCGGCACACCGCGACCGACGAGCCGCTGTCACTCCGCCGCGCCTGCGTGCAGGCCCTCGGCGAGCTCGGCGACGGCGCCGCGGTCCCGGTGCTGGCGGCCCTGCTCGACGACCCCGACCCGCGTCTGGCCGAGCTCTCGGCGAGCGCGCTGCTCGCGCTCGGGCCCGTCGGCCGCGACGCCCTGTCCGGTCACGAGGACGAACCGGCGGTGCGCACGGCCCGACTCGTGGCGAGCCTGCAGAAGGCGAGCGCATGAGCTGGCAGGGCTTCGTCGAGGGCCTGCGCTCCTTCGTCGTGTGGGTCATGGACGTCACGAGCGTGCCGATCATCGTGTACTTCGTGCTCATCAACTCCTCGTTGCTGCTGCTCATCGGGCTCGCCTACCTCGAGTTCCGCACGCAGCAGCGGCGCCGGGCCACGGCGATCACGTGGCAGGGCGCGGGGATGGCGCCGGGCGTCTCGCTGCTCGTGCCGGCCTACAACGAGGAGGCCGGCATCGTCACGGCCGTCAAGTCGTTCCTCACGTTGCGCTACCCCCGTCACGAGGTCGTCGTCATCGACGACGGGAGCACCGACGAGACGTTCGCGCGCCTCGAGGAGGCGTTCGACCTCATCCAGGTGCCCCGTGAGCTGCCCCGTGAGATCCCGATCCGCGCCAAGGTGCTCGGCGTCTTCGTGCCGCGCGACGGACGCGCCAACCTCGTCGTGGTGCGCAAGGAGAACTCCGGCAAGACGGAGGCGCTCAACCTCGGCATCAACGCGGCGAGCGAGCCGCTCGTCGCCATGCTCGACGGCGACTCGATCCTCGAGCCCGACGGTCTGCTTCACGTCACGCGGCCGTTCGCCGACGACCCCACCCGCATGGTCGCCACTGGCGGCGCGATCCGCCCGGTCAACGGCAGCCGCGTGGTCTCGGGCCGCATCGTGCGCGTCGAGATGCCGCAGACCTGGCTTCCCCGCATCCAGCTCGTCGAGTACCTCCGGGCCTTCCTGCTGGGGCGCACCGGCTGGTCGCGTCTCGGCGGGCTCATCCTCATCAGCGGGGCCTTCGGGCTGTTCCGCCGCGACGTCGTCGTCGAGGTCGGTGGCCTCGAGCCGGGCACCATCGGCGAGGACTTCGAGCTGGTCATGCGCATCCACAAGCGCATGCGCGACCAGGGCCGCGACTACCGCGTCGAGTTCGTTCCCGAGCCGGTCTCCTGGACCGAGGTCCCGGTCACCGCCAAGGTGCTGCGCAACCAGCGCCGCCGCTGGCACCGTGGCCTCTGGGAGGTCCTGTGGGCCTACCGTGGCATGCTCTTCCGCCCGAAGTACGGCCGCATCGGCTGGCTCGCGCTGCCCTACTACTGGCTCTTCGAGCTCATCGCACCACTGCTCGAGCTCTTCGGCATCCTGATCGTGCCGCTCGCCCTGCTGCTGGGCGTCGTCAACGTGCCGTTCGCGATCCTCTTCCTCCTGCTCGCCTACGGGTATGCCGTGATGGTCACCTTGTCGGCGATGGTCGTCGACGAGTGGGCCTTCCACAAGCACGACCGGTGGCGCGCCATCTGGCAGACGATCGCGGCCTCGGTGCTCGAGAACATCGGCTACCGCCAGGCGACGGTGTGGTGGCGCCTCGAGGGCTGGTGGGCGAGCATCCGGGGGCGCAAGCACGTCTGGGGCGTCATGACCCGCACCGGCTTCGACGAGGACACCGCGTGAACGGCGGCCTGCCGGCCGTCTCGAGGCGCTCGGTGGGCAGCCAGATCCGCGTGCTCATCGGGATCCTGGTCCTCCTCGTCCCACTGAGCGCCGTCGTCTCGGTCGCCACCATCCACTCGCAGAGCGCGGCCGTGCGCGCGCTCACGCTCGCCCTCGGGCCCGCGTCCGAGGCCAACAACGCCGTGCTGCTCGACATGACCCGTGCCGAGGGAGCCTGGCGCGAGGCCGTCCTCGGGGGACCGGCCCCTGTCGACCCGTTGTCGCTGCAGCCGCGCATCGAGGAGCAGCTGGGCCGCGTCGAGCAGGGCACCCAGAGCACCGAGCTCAGCGCCCCCGACCGCGCCCGCTTCGCCACCCTGCTCGCCGCCGAGCGGGCGGCCGTCAAGGAGTGGTTCACGGCCGCGAGGGCATCCCTCGCCGCGGCGCCGACAGGCCCGGCGGGCCCGGCACCGGTCGCCTTCGCGCTTCGTGCCCGCGTGGAGACGGCATACGCGGCTTTCGGCAAGGCCAGCGGCACGCTCGGCGACACCATCCGTGCCCACCGCAACGCCGCCCGGGCCGACTCCCGCGAGGCCACCGGCATCACGTCCGGCGTCATCATCGTCGCGGCCGCCCTCGTGCTCGTCGTGCTCGTCGCGGCCGGCTTCGGCATGGACCGCGCCGTCGGCCGCCCGCTGGCCAGGCTGCGCGAGGTCGTGCGCCGGCAGGCCGAGGAGGACGTCATCGCGATGGCCAACCAGGAGGAGGGGGCCCTGGAGGTGCGCATGCTGGCGCGTGACTTCAACGACCTGACGCGCGCCAACGCCCGCCTCGTCGACCAGCAGGCGGCCGTCCTCGAGATGCAGGAGCTCGTCCTCGACGTCGGCCGTGGCGCGCGCGGCGCGGCCGACGTGCGCGAGGCGCTGCAGCGCGTCACCTCGAAGCTCGGTGCCGGGCTCGGTGCCGACCGGGTGCTGCTCTACACGCTCGCCGACGACGAGCAGTCCGTGGCCGACCGGCTCCAGTGGCACACCGACGAACTGCCCGACCTCCCGCCGCTGCCGCGCTCCCTCGCGCAGCAGGTGGGTGCCGTCAACGACGAGCTGCGCCGCGACGCCGGCTTCTTCGACCTCGGCGACCTGCTCGCCCACCAGGCCTACGCCGACGAGCGGGTCCGCGCGTTCCACCGGGCCACGGGGGCGCTCTCGCTGCTCATGCTGCCCGTCGGCACGGGCGGGCGCGGCCTCGGCATCCTGGCCGTGCTCATGGTGAACGCCCCGCGCCGCTGGCACCGGCACGAGATCCAGGCCGCGCAGCAGTGCGCCGCCATCGCGGCGCAGTCCATCGTCTCGCTGCGCCTGTCGCAGATGCAGGACGAGCAGGTCAGGCGGCTCACCGAGCTCGACCGGCAGAAGACCGACTTCATGGCGACGGTGAGTCACGAGCTGCGCACCCCGCTCACCTCCATCAGCGGCTACCTCGAGCTGCTCGTCGACGGCGACTTCGGCGAGGTCACCGACGGCCAGCACGTCGCGCTCGACATCATCGGGCGCAACGCCACCCGACTGCGGGGCCTCATCGAGGACCTCCTCGTGCTCAACAAGATCGAGATCAGCGGCCTGCAGGCCATCGCCGAGGAGGTGGCGGTCCGCGACCTGCTGCGCAGCGTCACCGAGACCATGGAGCCGGTCGCTGCAGCCTCCGGCGTTCGGCTGATCTGCCCCGAGGTGCCCGACGACCTCGTCGTCAAGGTCGACCGGGGCCAGGTCGAGCGGGCCCTGATCAACCTCGGCTCCAACGCGGTCAAGTTCACGCCCGAGGGCGGTGAGGTGGTGCTCACCGCAGAGCGGTCCGGCGGGTCGACGATCATCTCCGTGCACGACACCGGCATCGGCATCCCGGCCGGCGACCTCGCCCGCCTGTCCGAGCGCTTCTTCCGTGCGGGCAACGCCACCGCCGCGGCCATCCCGGGCACGGGCCTGGGTCTCGCGATCGTGCGGGCCATCGTCGAGGGACACGG
>JABFXB010000053.1 GCA_013361975.1 Dermatophilaceae bacterium | reverse complement strand
TGTGTCATGCGTTCCTCTTCCTGGTGGTGGAGGTCCTCGTCTTGCTCACGGTGGTGCTGGGCGTGTTCTTCTTCGCGGCCGCGGTGGTGGCACCTCCTCTGGCGCGACCCGTGGTGCGGGAGTCCTTCAGTCTGGTGGCGCCCGCTGTGGCTGAGCCGTCAGCTCGCTGTGAGCCGTCGGCGGCCTTCTTAGACGTGGCGGAGCCGGCGCGTCCCCGCGTGGTGCCCTTCGTCGTGGTCTTGCTCGTGCTCGTCGTGGTCTTCGAGCTCCGCGTCGTCGTGCGGGCGGTGCGGTCGAGGATCGGCCGGAGGAAGCGGCCGGTGTGGCTGGCCGCCACGTCGGCGACGTCCTCTGGCGTGCCCTCGGCGATGACCGTGCCGCCGCCGGAGCCGCCCTCGGGCCCCATGTCGATGATCCAGTCGGCGTTCTTGATGACGTCGAGGTTGTGCTCGATGACGATGACGGTGTTGCCCTTGTCGACGAGCCCCTGCAGCACGTCGAGCAGTTTCCGGATGTCCTCGAAGTGCAGGCCCGTGGTGGGCTCGTCGAGGACGTAGATGGTGCGCCCGGTCGAGCGCTTCTGCAGCTCGCTCGCCAGCTTGACGCGTTGCGCCTCGCCGCCGGACAGCGTGGGCGCCGGCTGGCCGAGGCGCACGTAGCCGAGGCCGACGTCGTTGAGCGTCTTGAGGTGGCGCGCGATGGCGGGGACCGCCTCGAAGAACGTCGCGGCCTCCTCGATCGGCATGTCGAGGACGTCGGCGATCGTCTTGCCCTTGAAGTGCACCTCGAGGGTCTCGCGGTTGTAGCGGGCCCCGTGGCACACCTCGCACGGCACGTAGACGTCGGGCAGGAAGTTCATCTCGATCTTGATGGTGCCGTCGCCCGAGCACGCGTCGCAGCGTCCGCCCTTGACGTTGAAGGAGAAGCGTCCGGGCTGGTAGCCGCGGATCTTCGCCTCGGTCGTCTCGGCGAAGAGCTTGCGCATGTTGTCGAAGACGCCCGTGTAGGTGGCCGGGTTCGACCGGGGTGTGCGTCCGATCGGGCTCTGGTCGACGTGCACGACCTTGTCGAGGTGGTCGAGTCCGGTGACGGTCTTGTGGCGGCCGGGCACGTGCCTGGCGCCGTTGAGCTTGTTGGCGAGAACGTTGAAGAGGATGTCGTTGACGAGGGTCGACTTGCCCGAGCCGGACACCCCGGTGACCGCGACGAGGTTGCCGAGCGGGAAGCTCACCGAGACGTTCTGGAGGTTGTTCTCGCGGGCGCCGGTGACGGTGAGCTGCCGGCCGTCGTGGCCGCGGCGGACGTCGGGGGTCGGGATCTCGCGCCGGCCCGACAGGTACATGCCGGTGAGCGACTCGGGATGCTCGAGCAGCCCCTTGACCGGGCCGGAGTGGACGACGTGGCCGCCGTGCTCGCCCGCGCCCGGGCCGATGTCGACGACCCAGTCGGCGGTGGCGATGGTGTCCTCGTCGTGCTCGACGACGATGAGCGTGTTGCCGAGGTCGCGCAGGCGCGTCAGCGTCTCGATGAGCCGGTGGTTGTCGCGCTGGTGCAGACCGATGGAGGGCTCGTCGAGCACGTACAGCACGCCCACGAGGCCCGAGCCGATCTGCGTCGCGAGGCGGATGCGCTGGGCCTCGCCGCCCGAGAGGGTGCCGGCCGGGCGGTCGAGCGAGAGGTAGTCGAGGCCGACGTCGAGCAGGAAGCCGAGCCGGGCGTCGATCTCCTTGATGACGCGCTCGGCGATCTGCTTCTCGCGGGGCGTGAAGTCGACGGTGTCGAGGAAGCCGGCTGCCTCGTTGATCGCGAGGCCACAGACCTCGGAGATGTTCTTGCCGCCGACGAGCACGGCCAGGGACTCGGGCTTGAGGCGGGCCCCCTTGCAGACCGGGCACGGGACCTCGCGCATGAAGCCCTCGTAGCGGTCGCGGCTCCAGTCGGAGTCGGTCTCGGCGTGGCGGCGCTTGATGAACGGGACGACGCCCTCGAAGCCCGTCGTGTAGGAGCGGTCGCGGCCGTAGCGGTTCTTGTAGCGGACGTGGACCTTGTAGTTCTGGCCGTGGAGCAGCGCCTCCTTGGCCCGCGCCGGGAGCGCCCGCCACGGGACGTCCATGGAGAACTTCATGTCGTCGGCGAGGGCGCCCATGACGCGCTGGAAGTACTCGGCCGAGCCGGAGCCCTGCGCCCACGGGGCGATGGCCCCCTCGGCGAGCGTCAGGTCGTCGTCGGGCACGACGAGCTCGGGGTCGACCTCGAGCTCGGTGCCGATGCCGGTGCACTCGGGGCACGCGCCGAACGGCGAGTTGAACGAGAACGACCGCGGCTGCACCTCGTCCATGCCGAGCGGGTGGTTGTTGGGGCAGGCCATCTTCTCGGAGTAGCGGCGCTCGCGCTGCGCGTCCTTGGCGTCGCGGTCGACGAAGTCGATGATGACGATGCCGCCGGCGAGGCCGAGCGCGGTCTCGACGGAGTCGGTGAGGCGGCGCTTGGAGCCTGCGTCGTCGCCCTTGGCGACGAGGCGGTCGACGACGACCTCGATCGTGTGCTTCTTCTGCTTCTCGAGCTTGGGCGCCTCGGTGAGGGAGACGACCTCGCCGTCGACGCGGGCACGGGAGAAGCCCTTGGTCTGCAGCTCGCCGAAGAGGTCGACGAACTCGCCCTTGCGGCCCTGGACGACCGGGGCCAGCACCTGGAAGCGGGTGCGGTCCTCGAGCGTGAGCAGCTGGTCGACGATCTGCTGCGGCGACTGGCGCGTGACCGGCTCGCCACAGACGGGACAGTGCGGGCGACCGGCACGGGCGAAGAGCAGACGGAGGTAGTCGTAGACCTCGGTGATCGTGCCGACGGTCGAGCGCGGGTTGCGGTTGGTCGACTTCTGGTCGATCGACACGGCGGGCGAGAGCCCCTCGATGAAGTCGACGTCGGGCTTGTCCATCTGCCCGAGGAACTGCCGGGCGTACGCCGACAGCGACTCGACGTAGCGCCGCTGCCCCTCGGCGAAGATCGTGTCGAACGCGAGGCTCGACTTGCCCGACCCGGAGAGCCCGGTGAAGACGATGAGGCTGTCGCGGGGGAGGTCGACCGACACGTCGCGGAGGTTGTGCTCGCGAGCGCCGCGGACGACGAGGGAATGGGCGTTGCCGGTGGGCGTAGCAGTCACGCGCAACATGCTAAGTCGGGTCACCGACAGTCCCCGTATCGGCGGCCGGCGCCGGACGGGCCACCCCTGCAGGGCGCCTCTCACGAACGACCCCGCCGAGCGGCATACTCGCACCCATGAGCGTGCACGTGCCGACCCCCATCGAGGACTACGCGGTGCTCGGCGACCTGGGCACGGCGGCCCTCGTCAGCAGGCGTGGCTCCATCGACTGGCTGTGCCTGCCCCGCTTCGACTCGCGCGCCTGCTTCTCGGCGCTGCTCGGCACGCCAGAACACGGCCGGTGGCTCATCGCGCCGGTCGACGAGGACGCAGTCACGACCCGCCGCTACGTCGGCAACTCCTTCGTGCTCGAGACCATCCACGAGACGCCGACGGGACGAGTCAAGGTGACCGACGTCATGCCGCTCGGTGACGGCCGCTCCGACGTGCTGCGCCGCATCGAGGGGCTCGAGGGCACCGTGCGGATGGTCCACGAGTGGATCGTGCGCTTCAACTACGGACGCACCCGCCCCTGGGTCGCTCGCCACACCGACGACCGTGAGGGTCGCACCGACGAGATCATCACGGCCATCGCCGGGCCCGACATGCTCGTGCTGCGCGGTGCGCGGC
Source organism: Dermatophilaceae bacterium (assembly GCA_013361975.1). GTDB lineage: Bacteria > Actinomycetota > Actinomycetes > Actinomycetales > Dermatophilaceae > Terrabacter. The sequence goes on along the minus strand of JABFXB010000053.1, from coordinate 1,963 downwards.
TCCCCCACGCGCAGGACGGCCACCACGTCGACGAGTTCGACGTCTCCGAGGGTGACGTCATGACCTTCTCGACGACGTGGTTCCGCAGCCACGAGCCGATCCCGCCGCCGCTCAGCGTGCGCGCCCGCATCGCCGAGACGATCGCGCTGAGCGAGCAGTACGCCGCCCAGAGCCACTACACCGGGCCGTATGCCTCCGCCGTGACCCGTTCGCTGCTGGTGCTCCGTGGCCTGACGCACCAGTCGACCGGCGGCATCGTGGCGGCGGCCACGACGTCGCTGCCCGAGGAGTTCGGCGGCGAGCGCAACTGGGACTACCGGTTCTGCTGGCTGCGCGACGCGGCCCTGACCCTCGAGGCGCTGCTCGGCTGCGGCTACATCGAGGAGACCGAGCTCTGGCGGGCGTGGCTGCTGCGCGCCGTCGCCGGTGACCCCGAGGACATGCAGATCATGTACCGCGTCGACGGCGGGCGCGACCTGCCCGAGCGGGTGCTCCACCACCTGCCCGGGTATGCCGGCTCGGCGCCCGTGCGCGTCGGCAACGCGGCGGTCGACCAGCGCCAGACCGACGTGCTCGGCGAGGTGATGATCTCGCTCGACCACGCACGGACGCGCGGGCTCGAGGACAACGACGACTCCTGGCACCTGCAGCGGGCCCTCGTCAACCACCTGGCGAAGCACTGGCAGGAGGCGGACAACGGGCTCTGGGAGATCCGCGGGCCGCTGCGTCACTTCACCCACTCGCGGGCCATGGTCTGGGCCGCCTTCGACCGGGCCGTGCGCGCGGTGGAGCGGCACGGCGTGGAGGGCCCGGTCGACGAGTGGCGCGAGCTGCGCGACCAGGTGCGTGAGGAGGTGCTCACCAAGGGCTTCGACGCCGAGCGCGGCACCTTCGTCCAGCACTACGACACCACCGAGGTCGACGCGTCCCTGCTCACCCTGTCGGCGATCGGCTTCGTCGACGGCGACGACCCGCGCATGCTCGGCACGATCGAGGCGGTCGAGAAGGATCTGATGCGCGGCGGCCTCGTCATGCGCTACCGCACCGAGACCGACGTCGACGGGCTGCCCGGCGACGAGCACCCCTTCCTCGCGTGCTCGTTCTGGCTCGTCACGGCATACGCGAAGGCGGGTATGACGGCCAAGGCGAACGAGCTGATGGAGCGGCTCGTCGGCCTGACCAACGACGTGGGCCTGCTGTCCGAGGAGTACGACCCCGTGAACGAGCGCATGGTGGGCAACTTCCCCCAGGCGTTCTCGCACCTGACACTCGTCGGGGCAGCGCTGGCGCTCGAGAAGGCGACGGGCGAACCGTCCGACAGTGCGACCGAGAAGCAACCCGGGAGGGCAACGGTATGAAGCACGCCGAAGTGACCGCCGACCTCGTGGCGGCCGAGACCGAGCGGGTCGTGGCGACGGCCGCCTCGTTCCGCAACGACGCGGTGCTGGCTCCGTCGCTCTGCGAGGGCTGGTCGCGAGGTCACGTGCTCGCCCACCTCGCCCGCAACGCCGACGCCCTCGCCCGCGTCTGCGACGTCGCGCTGACCGGAGCCCCCGGCACGATGTACGACACGCCGGAGTCGCGCGACGCCGACATCGCCGCGGGCGCCCGCCGGTCGGCCGACGAGCACGCCGCCGACATCCGCGACTCCGCCGCCCGCCTCGCCGAACGCCTCGCGGCGCTGCGGCCCGAGCACGCCGAGGTCCGCGTGGAGCGCACACCGGGGGGCTTCCCCGTCCCGGTCGGGATGGTCCCCTTCATGCGGCTGCGCGAGCTCGTCTTCCACCACGTCGACCTCGACGCCGGCTTCACCTTCGCCAAGGCGCCCGACGAGGTGGTCGCCCTCTTCCTGCGCGACGCGGCCAACCGTCTGTCCAAGGAGGACGCGCCCCCGTCGCTGCGCATCGCGACGACCGAGGGCGACGCGTACACCATCGGTGGTGGCGCGACCTCGGTCACCGGC
>JABFXB010000038.1 GCA_013361975.1 Dermatophilaceae bacterium | reverse complement strand
GCGGGGCGACGACGTCGCTGGAAGAGTGGCATCAGCCCATCCCTGCCTTGATCGATGCGAGCTCGCGCTGGAGGGTCTGGAGCTGGATGCCGAGCTCTCTCGTGCGCTCGGGCGACGGCGTCTCGGCGTGGTCGAGTCGACGCATCTCGCTCATCGCGTCGGCGATGCGGCGCGTGAGCGCGATGGTGCGCACCCGGTCGAAGAGCTCGTCGACGTAGCGCGAGGTCGGCAGCCCGGTGTTGGGGTCCATCCGGGTCGGGAGCGTGTCGACCGCCAGCTCGCTGACGAGGCCGGCCACGGGCGACGGCGCGGCCTCGGTGACCGCGGAGGTCCAGGCCCGGGCGTTGGCCTTGTCCGCCCCGTGGTGCGCGATGCGCACGCCGTCGAAAACGGCACGGTGCGCGGGGGCCGAGAAGGCGTCGGGCGTCAGCAGGTCGATCGCCCCGGGCTTGAAGACGGTGGGGAACTGGAGCAGCACCTGGAGCAGCTGCCGCTCGGCGAGCACCACGGGGTCGCGGCGGTCGGGCGCGGGCATGCCGGCACCGGACTCCCCCGCCGTGGGCTCGACGGCCTCGTCGCGGCCGCCGCGCTCGGTCTGGGCCCGCGGGCCGTCGTCGACCTTGAGCTTGCCGGCCCGCGCCACCTCGGAGGCGACCTGCTCGACGTCGAGGCCGAGCATGCCGGAGACCTCGCGGGTGTACTCCGGCTGCAGCGAGCGGTCACGGATCGAGGCGACGATCGGGGCGACGGCCCGGACGGCCTGGATGCGGCCCTCCGCGGTGGCGAGGTCGAAGCGCTTGATCGTCGTGCGGGCCGCGAACTCGAACATCGGCACGGCGTCCTCGATGAGGGCCTGGACCGCCGGGTCGCCGCCGGACTGGCGCAGCTCGCAGGGGTCCTTGCCGGACTTCTCGACCGCGACGAACGACTGGGAGGTCCACTTCTCGTCGTCGGCGAAGGCCCGCATCGCGGCCTTCTGCCCCGCTGCGTCGCCGTCGAAGGTGAAGATCACCTTGGCCGGTGCGAGACCCGCCTCGTCGCGCATGAGGCGCCGCAGCAGCTTGATGTGCTCGGCGCCGAAGGCCGTGCCGCACGTGGCGACCGCGGTCTCGACGCCGGCGAGGTGGCAGGCCATGACGTCCGTGTAGCCCTCGACCACGACGGCCTGCCGGGCCTGCGAGATCTTCTTCTTCGCGAGGTCGAGGCCGTAGAGCACGGTCGACTTCTTGTAGATCGGGGTCTCGGACGTGTTGAGGTACTTGGCCTCGATGCGGTCGTCGTCGAAGAGGCGACGGGCGCCGAAGCCGACCGTGTCGCCGGTGATGTCGCGGATCGGCCAGACGAGGCGGCCGCGGAACCGGTCGTAGAGGCCGCGGGCGCCACGGCCCGCCAGACCGCCGGTGACGAGCTCGTCGTCGGTGAACCCCTTGCCGCGCAGGTGACGGACGAGGTCCTCTCCCCCACGCGGCGCGAAGCCGATGCCGAACTGCTTCACGTGCGCGCTGTTGAAGTCGCGGGCCCGGAGGAAGTCGCGTCCCTGGCGGGCCGGTCCCTGCCCGTTGAGCAGCGCGTCCGTGTAGAACTCCTCGGCCACCCGGTGCGCCTCGATGAGCCGGCTGCGGCGCCCGAGCCCCTCCTCCCGGGGGCGTTGGCCGTCCTCGTAGCGCAGCTCCATGCCCAGCTTCTGGGCGAGCCGCTCGACCGCCTCGGAGAAGGTCAGGTGGTCGATCTTCTGGACGAACGAGATGACGTCGCCGCCCTCCTGGCAGCCGAAGCAGTGCCAGGCGCCCACGGCGGGACGGATGTTGAACGACGGCGTCTTCTCGTCGTGGAACGGGCATAGGCCCTTGAGCGAGCCCGGGCCGGCCGAGCGCAGGGTCACGTGCTCACGCACGACGTCCTCGATGGACGACCGCGCCTTGACCGCCGCGATGTCCTCGCTGTTGATCAGCCCCGCCATCTGCCTCCTGTCGCTGCCCGTGATCCTAGTTCGTCGCCGCCCCGGTCCCGGTCAGCGGCACCACTGGCTGTGGAGCGCGAGCGCACGCACGTCGGTCAACGAGGCCACCTGGTCGACGACGACGCGCAGCCGCTCGGCGTCATCGGCCGCGTCCTCGTGGTCTCCGCGGAAGGCGGCGTCGAGGCGCTCGCCGGGCCGGACGGCATACGCCTCCACGAGGTCGCGCACGACCTCACGCTGCCCCGACATCACCGACAGGCGCTCGTCGGTGGTCATGACGAAGTGGTTGGCGATGGCCTTGAGCACGGAGCACTCGGCCCGGGTCTCGTCGGGCACCACGAGGTCGGCCTCGAACCGACAGAGCCGTCCGGGCCCGTGGCGCTCCCGGGTGGCCGTCTCGACGACGGACACGAAGCGACCGATGAGCCGGCTGGTCATGTCCTTGAGCCGCGCGAGGTCGCTGCGCGAGCCGTCGTATGCCGTCGGCACCGCTCCCGAGGCGATGACGCGTTCCAGCGCCGCCCGGAGCGCGTCGGCACCGAGGTCGGGGGCGTAGGTGCGGCCTGCGACGTCGATGACGTCGTCGAGGTCGCGCGAGTGCAGGACGCGCGGGTCGATCCAGCCGGACGCGATGGCGTCCTCGACGTCGTGCACGGAGTACGCCACGTCGTCGGACCAGTCCATGACCTCGGCCTCGAGACAGCGGTCGCGAGGTCTTGCACCGTCACGGATCCACCGGAAGACAGGCAGATCCGATGGGTAGACGCCGAACTTGGCTGTCTCGTAGGGCTCGTCACCGCGTGCCCAGGGATACTTCGTCGTGGCGTCGAGGCTCGCACGCGTGAGGTTCAGCCCGGCCGGCGTGCCGTCGGGGTGTGCGCGTTTGGCCTCGAGCCGCGTCAGGATGCGCAACGTCTGCGCGTTCCCCTCGAAACCGCCTATCGCAGAGGCGATCTCGTCGAGTGCCGTCTCACCGTTGTGACCGAAGGGCGGGTGGCCGAGGTCGTGGGAGAGGCAGGCCGTGTCGACGAGGTCGGCGTCGCACCCGAGCGCCGCACCGAACTCGCGACCGATCTGCGCGACCTCGAGGGAGTGGGTCAGACGGTTGCGCACGAAGTCGTCGTGGCCGGGGGCGAGCACCTGCGTCTTGGCCGCGAGCCGGCGCAGCGCCGACGAGTGCACGACGCGCGCCCGGTCGCGGGCGAAGTCGTCGCGGTCCGCGCGCTTCTGGGCAGGGTCCTCAGCGACCCACCGCTCCCGGTCTCGACCCTCATAGCCCACGAGGCGACTCTAGGGTGCTCACCCCGTCGACGTGGCGAGGCCCGTCCGCGCGGTTGACCGAAACCCCGTGGCACGAGTCGCGGCGGCAGCGCAGACTGGCGTGGTGGGGACTGGCCGAGCCCGTCCCCGAGAGGCAGGAGTTCATCATGGCTGACAAGTCGCCGCGGTCCCACATGACCAGCAAGTCGAAGTCGATCAAGGAGAAGCGTGCCGAGAAGCACGCGAAGGCCGACGCGAAGAGCTCGCACCACGAGTTCCTCCCGCCGAAGGGCAAGCGCTGAGGGGCTCGCCCCTCAGCCCATCTGCTCGCGAAACCGGCGCACCCACACCGGCTCGGTGCCGTAGCGCTGCGTCTTGATGAGCCGGCCGTGCGCGCAGTCGTCGACGAGCTCGGCCATGCGCTTGTCGCGGGTCGCCTGCTGCTTGGCCGTGACGACCCAGTTCGTCGCGACCTTGCGGTAGGAGGGTGTCGCGGCGTCCCAGAAGGTCGATGCGCGCGGATCGGCGCGCAGCAGCGCCTCGTACGCGTCGGGCCAGGTGCGCTCGCGGTTCTCGTACGCGTAGATGCCCGAGCGGTCCTCTCGGCGCCGTTCGAAGGCGGCCGTGCCCGCCGGGTGCATGCGCCCGGCTGCCGTGAGCTCGGCCACGGCGGTGATGTTGATGGAGCTCCAGTTGCTGCCGGGCTTGCGCGGGGTCCACCGCTGGCGCACGGCGTCGTCGTCGATGCGCTGGGCCACCGAGTCGATCCAGCCGAAGCAGAGCGCCTCGCGCACCGCGTCGGCCCACTGGAGGCCGCGCGGCTCGACGTGCTTCTTGTTGAGCCCCATCCACAGCTCGGTCGACGTCTCGTGGTTGGCCTCGAGCCAGGCCCGGAAGTCGTCGGCGTCGTCGAAGAACGTCGCGGGACGCTCAGCCGATCCACCCTGTCGCATGCCCCGATCCTGCCAGCCGCCGCCGACGCTGGGAGGATCACCGGTGTGACCGACGTGACCGACCGCATCGTCCTCGCCGCCCGCAACAACGCGCTGTGGTGCGACGCGGTGGCCCGCTCGCACGGCGTCGTGACGACGACGGACGCCGACGCGTGGACCGCCGCCACCCGGACCCCGCCCTACTACCCCGACGCCGTCACCCTCTCCCCCACGGTCGGCGAGTACGACGTGCTGGCCCGCGTCGACGACTCCGACGGCTGCTCGGTCAAGGACTCGTGGTCGCGCCTCGACCTGTCGATCGAGGACTTCGCCCGGCTCGTCGTCGGCGAGTGGGTCTGGCTCGACCCGTCGGCGCCCCTCCCGGCTCCCGCCCGGTCGACCTGGCGTCGCGTCGACACGCACGAGGCCATGGCGGCGTGGGTGCGCGCGTGGGCCAGCGACCCCGAGGCGGAGGCGATCCTGCAGCCCTCGCTGCTCGAGGTCCCGGGAGTTCACGTCCTCGCCGGCCACACCTCCGACGCGCAGGACTCCCCCGTCGTCGCCGGGGCGATCGTCCACATCACCGGCGAGATCGCCGGCCTGGGCAACGTCTTCGCGCACGACGACGACGACGAGGAACGCGCCTGGGCCGCGGCGGCCGCTGCGGGGCGGAGCCTCACCGACGGCATACCCCTGGTCGGCTGGGAGGCCGGGGCGAGCGTCGACGCGGCCGTCGCCGCCGGGTGCGAGCGCCTCGGCCCGCTCAGCGTCTGGCTGAAGTGAGGGTCAGCCGCCGCTGACCGAGAGCTCGGCCTCGGCGATGGTGCGCTGGTGCTCCTCGGAGAGCTCGCGCGACTCGAGCCAACGGTCTGGCAGCGCCACGGTGCGCGATGAGCCGGCGCGCCCGCGCTGGCCCTCGGCGGCCTCGCCGGGCCAGGGCGCGTCGGGGTCGAGGGTCGCCAGCAGCGCGTCGAGCGACGCCATCGAGTCGACGAGGGCCAGCGAGTTGCGGATCGTCGAGCCGGCCGGGAAACCCTTGAGGTACCAGGCGATGTGCTTGCGGATGTCACGGCACGCGCGCTCCTCCTCGCCGTAGAAGTCGACGAGGTATGCCGTGTGCGTCCGCAGCGTGTCAGCGACCTCTCCGAGCGTCGGCGTCACCCGGGCGCTCGTGCCGGCGAACGCGGCCGCGAGGTCGGTGAAGAGCCACGGCCGACCGAGGCAACCGCGACCGACGACGACGCCGTCGCAGCCGGTCTCGCGAACCATCCGCAGGGCGTCCTCGGCCGACCAGACGTCGCCGTTGCCCAGCACCGGCACGCTGGTGACGGTCTCCTTGAGCAGCTTGATGGCGCTCCAGTCGGCGGTGCCGGAGTAGGCCTGCGCGGCCGTGCGCCCGTGCAGCGCGACCGCGGCGACTCCTTCCGCCTCGGCCGTCAGCCCGGCGTCGAGGAACGTGAGGTGCTCGTCGTCGATGCCCTTGCGCATCTTGACCGTCACCGGGATGTCGCGCTTGCCGCCCTCCTCGACGACGGCGCCGACGATCCGCTTGAAGAGGTCCTTCTTCCACGGCAGGGCCGAGCCGCC
>JABFXB010000531.1 GCA_013361975.1 Dermatophilaceae bacterium | reverse complement strand
CGTGGTGCTCGAAGGGGGCGGGCTTCACCGAACTGATCCTGCCTTCCGATCCGGCTTCGTACTAGTGATGGTTGTGCATCGCTGACCGTGCGCTTTTGGCAACTCTTGCCCTGAACGGCCGCGGGCCCCCGACTCGGCGTCGAGGGCCCACGGCGACGTGCAGGGCGACGGGTCAGCGGCGCCGGTCGGGCCCGCCGGGGACGTCCTGGTAGAGGTCGTCGATGCCGTCGTGGTCGCCGTAGTCGCCCTCCCGCTGACCGAGCGAGATCATCGTCCCGCCGGCCGCGTCGGCGCGTTCTCGCAGGTCGGTCGGCGCGACCGAGCGGGCGATGTGGAAGGCACCCACCGCGACGATGGTGCCGAGGGCGATGCCGCTCAGCGTGAAGCTGTCGGTGAACTTGAGCTTGACGTCGCCGATGCCGATGACGATGCCGGCCGCGACCGGGACGAGGTTGATCGGGTTGCCGAAGTCGACCCCGTTCTCCTTCCAGATCTTCGCGCCGAGCAGGCCGATCATGCCGTAGAGCACGACGGTGATGCCGCCGAGCACGCCGCCGGGCACCGACGACACCAGCGCCCCGAACTTCGGCGAGAGGCCGAAGACGATGGCGACGATCGCCGCGACGTAGTAGGCCGCGGTCGAGTAGACGCGGGTCGCGGCCATGACGCCGATGTTCTCCGCATACGTCGTCGTCGGCGAGCCACCCACGGACGACGCGATGACCGTGCCGACACCGTCGGCAGCGATCGCGCGGCCCATGTAGGGGTCGAGGTCGGACCTCGTCATCTCGGCGACGGCCTTGACGTGGCCGGTGTTCTCGGCGATGAGCGCGATGACGGCCGGGAGCACGAGGAGGATCGCCGCGACCGAGAACGACGGGGCGTGGATGCCGACGAGTGGCTTGCCGTCGGCGCCCAGGGTGCCGGTGCTCGGCGGCAGGCCGAACCACGGCTGGCTCGCGAGGTTGTCGAAGTTGGTGCGGAAGTGCGTCGTGATCTTCCCGGCCCCGGCGTCGAAGCTCGTGATCTGGCCGAAGGCCTGGTCGAAGACCCACGAGATGACGTAGCCGAAGATGAGCGCGAGGAAGACCGCGATGCGCGAGATGAAGCCCTTGAAGGCCACCGCGCAGATGATCGTGAAGGCCATGACGAGCAGCGCCACCCACTGGTCCTGCGGCCAGTAGATGTTGGCCACGACCGGTGCGAGGTTGAACCCGATCAGCATGACGACCGCACCGGTGACGACCGGCGGCAGCACCTTGTGCAGGATCGAGGACCCGAGGAAGTGGATCGCGATGCCCACGAGCGCGAGCACGAGGCCCGCGACGAGGATCGCGCCGGTGACCTCCTGGGAGGTGCCGCCCTGCGCGCGGATGGCCGCGACGCCGCCGACGAAGCTGGCCGACGTGCCGAGGTAGCTCGGCACCCTGCCGGCCACGATCAGCAGGAAGCAGATCGTCGCGATGCCGCTCATCATGATCGCGAGCTGCGGGTTGAGCCCCATGACGAGGGGGAAGACGAACGTCGCACCGAACATCGCGACGACGTGCTGGGCGCCGAGGCCCACGGTCTTGCCCCACGACAGCCGCTCGTCAGGGGCGACGACGTCGTCGGGGCCCATGGTCCTGCCGTCCCCGTGAAGTTTCCAGCCCAAAGCCATTCCGACTCCTATGGTTGCCGCACCGGGTGATGCGGGTCACGTCCCACTCCGGGATGGGCGAAAACTACTCCCACATCAGGGGACTGCGTTCGTCAAACGTTGATACACGCCGAGGGAGGCGCTCTGGCACTTGCTGACGTATGCCGTCTGCCCGAGTTGTCGGGTCCTGCGACGTTGCGTGGAGGTTCGCACCTCCTCACCGGGGTCCGATGTTCCACGAAGCGGCAGCGGCGCCGACGGGGCAGGCGCTGTGGCAGCCGCGAGGCCGACCCTCCCAACCCTTGGCCCGCAGCACCTGCGCCACCTCGAGCGCCAGCTCGCACGCTGTCGGGACCAGATCGGTCCAGTAGCAGCGCAGCGTGGTGCGGCCTGCGACCGTGGCAGCCCGATCCCTTCGACGGTCGCGCTGGACGTCGAGCCAGCCTCCGTGACCGAGCCGGCCGTCGATCTCCGCGACCACTCGCCACTCGTATTCGCGGTCGCGCCTTCCCGCCTTGGTGCGGTGCGGCCAGGCGAGAGGGTCGACGCGGTCCGGAGCGTGTCGGCTGCGGCTGATGAGGACGCCCTCGACGTCTCGAACGCGGCGGGCAGCGGGCACCACCACGCGGATCGGGTGCGGGGCCGACCGGATGAGCCCCCACAGGTAGCCGGCGCTCGTGTCGCACAGGGCCGAGCCGCGGCCGGCATGGAGCAGGGCGGCCACGGCGGATGTCTCCCAGTCCTGCCGCCCGGGCTCGAAGCAGTGCGTCCATCGGCCGATCGTGTCCGGGCCGGGCCCTGCGCCAGGATGGTCATCCACAGGGCCGCCGTCGTGGAACATCAGGCCCGCGCACGGGGGTCCGAACTTCCACGAAGCCACCGAGCCGGAGCTCGATTCTCAGATGCCGCGCATCTGGTGGATCTTGAGTGCGAGGGCGAGGGTCAGGCGCAGGTCGGGGTCGGTGGTGAAGGGGCCGAGGATCTTCTCGAGCTTGCCGATGCGGTAGCGCAGCGTGTTGTAGTGGAAGAAGAGCAGGCGGGCCGTCTCGGCGACGTTGAGGTTCGTGTCGAGCAGCACGCCGAGGGTCTCGCGCAGGCCGGCGTACTCGGGCGACTCGTCGGTGGCCAGCTCGCGCAGCGACTCGGAGACGAAGCGGCGCAGGTCGGCGCCGTCGGGGATGAGCGCGAGCAGGCGGTAGATGCCGAGGCCGTCGACGTGCGTGAGGGCGCCGTCGCCGTGCATCTGCCGCCCGACGGTCACCGCCGAGAGGGCCTCGTCGTACGCCTGGGGCAGCGCCGCCACGGACGTGAAGGGCCGCGAGACGCCGGCGGAGAAGCTGCGCCGGCCGCCGCCTCCGTCGCCCCGCACGACGCGCACGTACTCGCCCACGACCCGCATGACCTGGTCGGTGTCGGCCTGCGGCGGCACCCCGATGAGGGCCACGACCTCGCGGCTGAAGCCCATCACGGGGGAGCGCGGGTCACGCACGGCGACGGCGTGGGTCCACGCGCGGGCGAAACGCTGCTGGAGGAAGCGCACTTCGTCGGCGTCGCGCGTGGACCGGTCGTCGTCCTCGTCGGTCTCGGCGACGACGACGACCATCGGTCGGTTGATGTCCCAGCCGAGCGAGCTCGCGTGGGCGACGGCCTCGGTGGGCGACCCGGCGCGGCCGGCGAGCGCGTCGCGCAGGAACTCTGCGCGGTACTTGCTCTCGACCGCCGAGACGGCCTGGTCCTTGGTGATGGCGAGCGCGGCCACCGTGGCGGCCCGCTCGAGCAGTCGCACGTCGTCGACGGTGAGGCGCCGGTGGCTGCAGAAGGCGATGAGCACGCCGTGGTCGAGGTGACCGGCCACGATGCGCACAGCGGCACGGTTGGCGGTCGGGCCGTCGGGTCGGGGGCCCATCGGCTCGCTCTCGGTGAGCAGGCGCCCGGTGCGGTCGAAGCACTCGAGGCCGGCGGCGTGCTCGAGCTCACGGGCCGAGCCGGCGCGGGCGATGACCCTGCCGTCGGTCGTCGTCACCATGACGGCGCTGTCGAGGAAGCCGACGACCTGCTCGCAGAGGTCGTCGAGGGAGCCGCCGGCCAGCACGATCTGCACGAGGGCGCGGTCGGCGTCCTCGAGCCGGCGCAGCACGGCGGTCTGGTGCTCGAGGATCGCGGTCAGCACCTCTGTGGTGAAGGTCGCGATGTGGTCGAGCGGCACGTCGATGAGGGGCAGCCCGGTCGCCTCGGCGGCCTTGGCGACGGCTGCCGCGGTGCGGCCGGTGAGTCCCGAGACGACGACCGCCGCGGCCGACGCCCCTTCGAGGGCGGTGAGGACGTCGTGGAGGCCGCCGCCGTGCTCCGCGAGGGCGGCGGCGTCGGCGAGGACGAGCCGGTGGGTCAGCCGTGTGCCGGCCGAGGCGTCGCGCAGGGCGGCGCGCAGCGGCGCGGTGCTGTCGACGGTGACGTCGAGCCGGCCGGCCTGCGACCGGACCGAGCCGTGGACCGTCGCCGCGAGCCCCGCGATGAGCCGCAGGGAGATGCCGGATACCTCGGGCTCGCCGTCGACACCCGGTGCGCCGGGGCTGACCACACCGGGACCGTCGAGGGTCGAGCCGGCCACGCCGTCGCGGGCGCGGAGACGCCCGACCGCGTCGACTCCGACGCCTGCCTCTGGCAAGTGACGATCTGCAAGGGCCCGATCGTTGGCAACTTTCACCATGAGCGCACCCTACGCCGCGTGGATAGCGTCACGTCAGCGGACCGCGCCGGGTGGTCCGGCGGCGCACGTGCGGCATACGCGCGGGATCGGCGGGAGGTGCACGCGCCCATGGACGACGGGCTCGACGTGACCCTGCTGCCGGCCTCGGTGTCGCCCCTCGTGGCCGCCGAGGTCGCCGGTCCGCCCCGCCGACGGCGCGTGCTGGCGGCGTTCCCGACCTGCCTCTACGTCGAGCTCGGCTCCCACGAACGGGTGCTCGCGGTGCTCGCCTCCGACGCGGTGGCGCTGCCGATCGGTCTCCGCCTCGCGTAGCCGTCCACCGAGGTCGTCTGGGGTGTCGAGGCCGGCGCGCACGTCGTCGTCGGGCAGGGGCGCGTACGCCTGCCGCGGGCCGACGTGGTCGCCGCGCGGTTGCAGCACGCCACCCGCGTGCGTCCGGCCCAGCGCCGCCCGGGCCCACCGACCGGCCTTCGTGAGCCGGGGCTGCTCGGCGACCTGGCCCGTGAACTGGCGGCCGACGCGCTCGCCGGCCGCTCCGTCCAATCCGGCGTGCTCGGCCTGCTCGGGGCGGGGCGGGGCCTGACGCCCAGCGGCGACGACGCGATCTGCGGACTGCTCCTGGCCCTGGGTGCCGTCGACGCACCCGGGGCCCGCCGGGCGCACGCCACGGTCCTGGCCGAGGTGCGCCCCCGGCTGAGCGGCACGACGAGCCTGTCCGCCGCGCTCCTCGTGGCCGCCGGCGCCGGGTATGCCGTGCCCGACGTCGTGCGCCTCGTCACCGGTCTCGTCGCGGGCGTGGTCGCCCCCGAGCTCGTGGACCGGGTGCTCGCGATCGGGCACTCCTCCGGCCGCGACCTGCTGTCCGGCGTCACGGGCGCCCTGCGTGCCCTCGACGCATCCCTCGAACCCACCCCCCAGGAAGGAGCCTGCCGTGGCTGACCACGTCGAGCTGAGAACCGGTGCCTACTTCGACTCGGTGACCCTGATGCAGGTCTCCCGGACCGTCGCGTCGGCGCCCGGGGTGCAGGCCGCCCAGGTGGCCATGGCGACCGAGCTCAACCTCGAGGTCATCCGCGGCATGGGTTTCGACGTGCCGGACTCGGCGCCGAACGACCTCGTCGTCGCGATCCGTGGAGACGAGACCGGCGTGGCAGCAGGCCTGTCGGCCCTCGACGGCGCACTCACCCAGAAGCGCTCTGCCAGAAGCGGTTCCGGATTCGGTGATGCGCCGCAGCCGCGCACGCTCGGCGGTGCGATCCGGCTCTCGGGTGCCGACCTCGCGCTCGTCTCGGTGCCGGGGGAGCACGCGGTCACCGAGGCCCTCGACGCCGTGCGCGCCGGCGTCTCGGTGCTCGTCTTCTCCGACAACGTGCCGGTCGACGACGAGGTGCGCCTCAAGGACGCCGCACGTCGCGCGGGCGTG
>JABFXB010000315.1 GCA_013361975.1 Dermatophilaceae bacterium | reverse complement strand
GAGCCAGATGCCCTGGGCGTCGAGGAAGGTCAGGGCGATGACGGCCGCCGCGGAGGCGCCGAGGCTGATGCCGACGATGTCGGGGCTGGCCAGCGGGTTGCGCAGACTCGTCTGGAACATCGCGCCGGACGCACCGAACGCGAGCCCCGCGAGAGCTCCGATCACCGCGCGCGGGAGCTTGGCCTCCAAGACGATGAACGAGGCGCCGGGGGCGTTGGGCAGCGTCTCGCCGCGCAGGATCGGGACGAGGTCGGCGAGGGCGACGACGTAGTCGCCGAGGAGCACGCGCACGAGCACGGCCCCGAGCGCGGCGGCGGTGAGCACCGCGAGAACGACCTGCACCCGCCGCGCCGGGCGGCGCCGTGCGCGACGCACGCGGTCGACGTCGGAGGATGCCGCAGGCGCCGGGGCGGCGGCTGTGGCGGTCACAGGCTGGCCATCCGTCCGCGACGCACGAGCAGGACGAAGAAGGGCACGCCGACGACGGCGGTCATGATGCCGGCCTGCACCTCGCTGGGCCGGGCGACGAGGCGACCGACCGTGTCGGCGAGGAGCAGCAGCGCGGGCCCGGCGACGAGGCACACGGGGATGATGCGACGGTGGTCGGGTCCGACGACGAAGCGCGCCACGTGCGGGACGACCAGCCCGAGGAAGCCGATCGGTCCGGCGAGGGCGGTCGAGGCGCCGCAGAGGACCGCGACCCCGAGGGCGACGACGGCGCGTGCCAGGAGGACGTTCTCGCCGAGGCCGCGAGCGAGGTCGTCGCCGAGGGCCAGCGCGTTCAGCTGCCGCACCGTGAGCAGCACGACGACGAGGCCGACGACGAAGAACGGGAGCACGGTGACGACGAGGTCGATCCCGCGGCCCCCGATGGTGCCGACCTGCCAGAAGCGGAAGGAGTCGAAGGACTGCTTGCTCGACACGAGCAGGCCGGACGACCAGCTCGCGAGGCCGGCGGTGACCGCAGCACCGGCGAGCGTGAGGCGCAACGGTGTCATGCCTCGGCCCGCCAGTGCCGCGAGGGCGTGCACGAGCACGGCAGCGAGCCCGGCTCCGCCCATGGCCCACCACACGTAGCCCGTGAGTGAGCCCACCCCGAAGACGGCGATGGCGACGACGACGGCAAGGGCAGCGCCGGCGTTGACACCGAGCAGCCCGGGGTCCGCGAGGGGGTTGCGGGTCAGGCCCTGCATCGCGGCACCTGCGACGGCCAGGGCCGCACCGACGAGGACGCCGACGGCCGTGCGGGCCACGCGTGCCTCGATGATGCCCGGGTCGGCGACGGCGTCGCCGTTCCCGGTGAGCACCTGGACTACGTCGCCCAAGGCAATCGGCTTGGACCCCAACGTGATCGATGCGAGCACGGCGACCAGGAGGAAGAGCACGAACACGGCGACGAGCACCGGCCCGCCGCCGGAGCGGGTGGCGGCCGGAGCCGTGACACCCGTCCGGGCGGCGGTCCGTGTGGTGCTCATCGGGCGGCGTCGGCCTTGTCGGCGGCCGCCGCGACGAGCGGGACGAAGAGCTGCGTCATGTACGGGATGGACAGCGGGGTGGGCGAGCTCATCGTGAGACCGACCTTCTGGTCCTTGGTGGCGACGAGGGCGCCCGACCTGATGGCCGGCACCCGGCCGATGAGCGGGTCCTTCTTCATCGCCGGGACCTCGGAGTCCTCGGTGACGTAGGTGAGGAAGACGTCGGACTGCAGCTTCGTCGCCTGCTCGGAGCTCACCGTCAGGTAGAACTCCTTGGAGCCCTTGGCGCGCTCCTCGACGAACGGCGCGTTCTTCATGCCGAGCTCGGTGAGCATCTGCGGGCGCAGGTCGCTCGGGGTGTAGAAGCCGATCTGCGACAGGTCGGTCGGCGCGATGTAGCCGTAGATGAAGGTCTTTCCGGCGAGCTGCGGGTACTTCGCCTTCGCGGCGTCGAGGGCGGCGACGGTCTTCTTCTCGACCTCGGCGGCCTGCTTCGTGCGGCCGAGGGCCTTGCCGATGGTCTCGAGCGAGTCCTGCCACGGGGTTCCGTAGGCGACCTTCGGGTAGGCGACGACGGGCGCGAGCTTGCTCAGCTTGGCGTACTCGTCCTTGGTGATGCCCGAGTTCGTCGCCAGGATGAGGTCGGGCTGCAGCTTGGCGATCTCCTCGACCGGGTTGCCGTCGGCGTCGTCGAACCGGGTCGGCTGCGTTCCGCCGATGGCGGCGAGCTGCTTGTCGAACCAGTCGGTGGAGAGGTTCTTGTTGCCGCCCCAGCTGACCTTCGGCGCGCCGACCGGGGCGACGCCGAGGGCCGCGACGTGGTCGGCGTCCGACCAGCCGAGGGTGACGACGCGTCTCGGCTCCTTCGTGATGGTGGCACTGCCGAACACGTCAGTGAGGGTGACGGGGTATGCCGCCGGGTCGGCTTCCGCGCCGGCGTTCGCCGCGTTCGCGGGAGTCTGTGCGGCACTGCCACCGGTGGGCCCGGTGGTGCAGCCGGCGAGGACGAGAGCCGCGGCGGCAGCGGTGATGAGGGCGGTTCTGAAGCGGGGCACGGCGAGTGGTTCTCTCTGTGGGGGAACGGGCCACAAGGCTCACCGACGTCAGGACGACCCGGGAGGACTCTTAGGTAAGGCTCACCTTAGTAAGGTTCCCCTAACCCCTGTCAACTCGTCTCGCCCGCGATATTCGCGGTCGCCACGGGATCGGCCGGTGACCCCCGACGGGCCAGGTCGACGACGACCTGGCGGCCGATGCCTACACGGTGGACGAGTGCCGCTGCCGCCCAACGGGCTCGCTAGAGCCCGCCGCCCAGCGTGACACCGCCGTCGATGGTCAGAGTCTGGCCCGTGATCCAGGACGCGTCGCGGCTGAGCAGGAAGCTGACGGCCCCGGCGACGTCCTCGGGCACCCCGAGTCGTTTCATCGGGTATGCCCGCACGACCTTCTCCTCGCGCCCCTCGTAGAGCGCCTCGGCGAACTTCGTCTTGACCACGGCGGGAGCGACCGCGTTGACGCGCACGTCGGGGCCCAGCTCGTAGCCGAGCTCGGTCGTGAGGTGGATGAGCGCGGCCTTGGACACGCCGTACCAGCCGATGACGCCGCTGGCTCCCTGGCCGGCGACCGACGCGAGGTTGACCACCGCGCCCGGGTGCTCGGCGTCACCGAGCCCCGCGGCCACGGCCTTCCTGATCCAGGAGAACGCGGCGACGACGTTGACGTCGAGCACCTTGCGGGCCACCTCGAGACCGCTGTCGAGCATCGGGCCGTAGGCGGGGTTGATGCCGGTGTTGTTGACGAGCAGGTGCAGGCCGCCGAACGTCTCGCGGGCCGCGGCGACGACCTCGTCCTGGTGCGCCTCGTCGGCCGCGTTGCCGGCGACGCCGAGGGCGTGGTCGGGGCCGCCGAGCTGCTCGACCGCCTCGGCGAGCGCCTCGGGCTTGCGCGCGGTGATGACGACCTTGGCGCCGTCGGCGACGAGCCGCTCGGCGATGCCGAGGCCGATGCCGCGGCTCGCGCCCGTGACGATCGCGACCGCTCCGGAGTGGATCCCCATCAGAAGCCGAGGTCCCGGCCGATGAGCTCCTTCATGATCTCGTTGGAGCCGGCCCAGATCTTCGTGACGCGGGCGTCGCGCCAGGCGCGGGCGACGCGGTACTCGTTCATGAAGCCGTAGCCACCGTGGAGCTGGACGCAGTGGTCGAGCACGTCGTTCTGCACCTGCGAGCTCCACCACTTGGCCTTCGCGGCGTCGACGGCCGACAGCTTGCCGTCGGCGTGGGCGGCGACGCAGTCGTCGACGTAGGCCTCGGCGACCTCGATCTTCGTGACGAGCTCGGCCATGAGGAACTTGTTGTGCTGGAAGGCGCCGATCGGCTGGCCGAAGGCCTTGCGGTCCTTGGCGTACTGGATCGTCTCCTCGAGGATCTTCTTCGCGTGGGCGACGTTGGAGACCGCCGCCCCGATGCGCTCCTGCGGCAGGCGCTGCATCATCGCGATGAAGCCCATGCCCTCCTCGCCGAGGCGGTTCTCGTCGGGAACGCGCACGTTCTCGAAGAAGAGCTCAGCGGTGTCGGACTCGTCCATGCCGACCTTGTCGAGCTTGCGACCGTTGTTGAAGCCCTCCATGCCGCGCTCGACCATGAAGAGCGTGATGCCCTTGGCCCCCTTCGACGGGTCGGTGCGGGCCGCGACGATGACGAGGTCGGCCTGGTAGCCGTTGGTGATGAAGGTCTTCGAGCCGTTGAGCAGCCAGCCGTCGCCGTCGCGCACCGCGGTCGTCTTGAGGGCCGCGAGGTCGGAGCCGCCCGACGGCTCGGTCATGGCGATGGCGCAGATCAGGTCGCCGCTCGCCATGCCGGGCAGCCAGCGCTGCTTCTGCTCCTCGGTGCCGAGGTCGACGACGTAGGGCGGGCACACGTCGGAGTGGATGCCGAAGCACGAGCTCGTCGCGGCGTTGAAGCGCGACATCTCCTCGGCGACGATCGCGTTGAAGCGGTAGTCGTCGACGCCGGCCCCGCCGAACTCCTCGGGGATGTCGAAGCCGAAGAAGCCCTGCTTGCCCGCCTCGAGCCAGATGTCGCGCGGGATCGACTTGAGCTCGACCATCTCCTCGGCGCGGGGAGCGAGCGTGCGGGCGACGAACTCGCGCGCGGAGGCGCGCATCGCCTCGTGGTCCTCGTCGTAGATGTTGCGGGGCATGGCGTCCTCCATCGGGCGTGCTCACGGGTGCGACGCGCAGGTACCGATCGGTAACTAAGCGCTTGCTTAGTCTGACTCCGCTGCGGCATGCTGTCAACGTGCCGCAGCCCACCACCAGCCCGTCCTCGACGAGCGCGCCGACGTCCGACCCCGACGCGACCACCGTCGACCGGCTGCTGCAGGCCGCGGCCCACGCGTTCGCCGACAAGGGCTTCCACGCCACCACGACGCGCGACATCGCCTCGGGCGCCGGCCTCTCCCCCGCCGGTGTCTACGTGCACTTCGGGTCGAAGGAGGAGCTGCTCTTCAACCTCAGCCGCAGCGGCCACGAGTCCGCCCTGCGGCTGCTGCGCTCCGCGATCACCGACGGCCCGACGCCGGCCGACCAGCTGGCCAACATCATGGGACGCTTCTCCGAGTGGCACGTCGAGCAGTACCAGGTCGCGAGGGTCGTGCAGTACGAGCACCACCACCTCACACCCGAGCACCACGCCGAGGTGCTCGCCCTGCGCAAGGAGATGGACTCCCTCGTGCGCGACGTCCTCGACCGCGGCGTCGCCGACGGCGCCTTCACCGTCGACGACAGCGCCGACACGGCGCTCGCCCTGCTCTCGATCGTTGTCGACGTCGCCCGCTGGTACTCCCCGACCATCAGGCGCACGCCGGCCGAGATCGGTTCGACGAACGCCGCCCTCGCCCTGCGCCTCGTCGGCGCGGAGCGCTGACCGGCGAGCCTGCCCGGCGGGTGGTGACGTCCGGGCACAGCGTGCTGCAGGTGCCGGTGCCGCAGCTCGAGCCCTTCGTCCGTGGCCGCCACGCCCACTACGACCAGGCCTATGTCTCCGACGACCCCTCCTTCGGCCACGCCCACGTCACCGCGCTCGGCCCGTTCCTCCCCCGCGACTCCCTGACTTCGGGCGCGCTGACCGCGGTGGCCGAGATCGCCTCCAGCACAGCGCCGTTCGCGTTCACGCTCGAGCGCATCGACACGTTCCCCAACGGCATCGTCCACCTGCTGCCCAACCCGGCCACCACCTTCGTCGCGCTGACCCGCCGGCTCTGGGACGCCTTCCCGCAGTGCCCGCCGTATGCCGGCGAGTTCGCCGACGTGGTGCCGCACCTGACGCTCGATGCCGTCTCATCGGAGGTCACGGAGGCGTCGACGGCACGCGAGGTCGCGCCGTGGCTGCCCGCTGCCTGCCGGGCCGAGCAGCTGCAGCTTGCGTGGTACGAGCCCGCCGCGTGCCGGGTGCTACATGCTTGGCCGCTCAGCTCGGCGTCGTGCTGATGGCAGACGGTGGGGTGAGCGCGGCCGTGGTGGGCTGCGCCCGCTCCCCCGTCGGGTCGAGCTCGACAGTGAGCCTCGGGAGGAAGAACTGCACGAGCGGACCGATCGAGACGGCATACAGGACGGTGCCGAGCCCGACGGGACCGCCGAGCAGCCAGCCCACCGACAGCACGAGGACCTCGATCGTGGTGCGGACCAGGCGGATGGAGAGGCCGGTGCGGCGCGCGAAGCCGGTCATCAGACCGTCGCGCGGGCCGGGGCCCAGCTGGCTGCCGATGTAGAGGCCCCCGGCGACGCCGTTGAGCACGACGCCGGACGCGAGCAGAGCGACGCGGGCCCAGAGCGACTCGGGCGCCGCCAGGAGGGCCAGGCCGGCGTCGGCCGCGAGCCCGATGACGACGACGTTGGCGACCGTCCCGAGGCCGGGCCACTGCCGCAGCGGCACCCAGAGCAGGAGCACGAGAGCACCGACGATGATCGTGATCGTGCCGAAGGACATCGGCACGTGCGTGGTGATGCCGGCGTGGAAGACGTCCCAGGGGTCGAGCCCGAGCGTCGAGCGGATCATCATGGCCATCGAGACGCCGTAGAGGGTCAGCCCGACGAGCAGCTGGGCGATGCGGCGCGGCAGTCGGCCGGCGCGCAGCTGCTCGCGCGGGGAGAGGTTCGCAAGGGGGACGTGGCGTCTCATGCTCCCCACTGTGCGGGCGACTGGCCTGACTTTTAAGGGCCAATCGTGGGACAGTGGCCCGATGCGCACCATCTCGGCTCGCTCACTGGCCCTGCTTCTCGGGACCGATCCCCTTCCTCGACCCACCTACCGGGGGCTGGCCGACGGCATCCGTCGACTCGTCGCCGACGGCCGCGTGCTCGTCGGCACCCGGCTGCCGAGTGAACGCACCCTGTCGGGCGAGCTGGGGCTGAGCCGCACCACGGTCGGCGCCGCCCTCGACGAGCTGCGCGACGAGGGTTTCGTCACCACCCGCCGCGGGTCGGGCAGCGTCGTGTGCCTGCCCGCCGGACCGTCGGGCCTCGCGCTGTCGCAGGCCGGCCTCATCCCCACCGACGTCCCTCCGGACGTCATCGACCTCACGTATGCAGCCCTGCCGGCCGCTGCCGGGGTCACCGCCGCCTACGAGCGCGCGCTGACCGAGCTGCCGCGCCACCTCGCGACGGCGGGCTACGACCCCCGCGGACTGCCCGAGACCAGGGCCGCGGTGGCGGCGTGGTTCGAGGGTCGCGGTCTGCCCACCTCGCCGGACCAGGTCGTCATCACCTCCGGCGCCCACGGCGGCCTGTCCGCCGTCCTGCGCGCCCGCCTGGAACCGGGT
Source organism: Dermatophilaceae bacterium (assembly GCA_013361975.1). Classification (GTDB taxonomy): domain Bacteria; phylum Actinomycetota; class Actinomycetes; order Actinomycetales; family Dermatophilaceae; genus Terrabacter. Next base: position 13,130 of record JABFXB010000315.1, on the reverse strand, counting down.
GACCGCGTGCTCGTCGAGAGCCCGACCTATCCGAACGCCATTGTGGGAGTGCGGCGTTCGTCCTACCGGGCGGTGCCTGCGCAGCTCACGACGACCGGGTGGGACGTCGAGGCGATCGACGTCGGGCTGCGCCAGAGCGGCGCGCGGGCGGCCTACCTCATCCCCGACCACCAGAACCCGACCGGGCTCGTCATGGACGGCGCCACGCGCGAGGCGCTGGCACCCGTGCTCGCGCGCTCGGGCACCGTCCCCGTCGTCGACGAGACCTTCGTCGAGCTGGGACTGGTGGACCCCGACCGGTCAGGTCTCCCCTCCCCGTTCGCCCTCACCTCCCGCGAGACCCACACCCTCGGCAGCGCCGGCAAGACGTGGTGGGGAGGCCTGCGCGTCGGCTGGGTGCGGGCGCCGGTGGGCGCGGCCGAGGCCGTCATCGAGGCGCGACACAGCCTCGACCTCGGCACCGCGATCCTCGAGCAGCTCGTCGTCGCCGACCTGCTGCGCCAGGGTGACGCACTGCTCGTCGAGCGCCGCCGCGAGGCCCGGGCGCGACGCGACGCGCTCGTGGCCGCCCTGCACCGGCGCGTCCCCGACTGGCGCTTCGACGTGCCCGACGGCGGCCTCAACCTCTGGTGCGAGCTTCCCGCTCCGCGCGGCGACGAGCTGGCGCGCGTGGCGGAGTCCGCCGGCGTGCGGCTCGCCCGCGGCGGCCAGTTCGGCGTCGAGGGCGGCCTCTCCCGCTGGGTGCGCGTGCCGTTCTGCGTCGCCCCCGACGAGGCCGACGAGGTCGGCCGCCGGCTCGCACTGGCGTGGGAGCTCGCTCTCGGCGAGCGCCCGGCGTCTCGGGAGGTCACGCCGCTGATCGCGTGAGGGACTGGGAGACTGGAGACGTGAGCGACAGCAGCACGGACCGCGTGACGAGCTGCCGGTGGGAGCACGGCAAGGTCGTCGAGGAGGGCTTCCCGCTCGACGACGTCTCCGAGCACCTGCTGGACGAGGAGTCGCTCCTCTGGGTCGACCTCTGCGAGCCCGACCACACCGAGCTGCGAGCGCTCGCCGAGGAGCTGGGCCTGGACCCTCACGCCGTCGAGGACGCCGTGACGGCCGGCGAGCGGCCGAAGGCCACGAGACACGCGCGACACACGTTCCTCACCGTGTACGCGGCCAGGCTCGACGCGGCCCGTGAGCCGGCCGAGCCCAGGGCGCCCGGGGCGGGGCGCCTCGACCCGACCGCGCGCGAGTCGCGCCTTCGGACCACCCGCATCTCGGCCTTCGTGCTGCCACGCGGCATCATCACCGTGCGGACCGACGACTCGTTCGACATGCAACCGGTGGTGGAGCGCTGGAACGAGGACCCGGAGCTGCTGCGGCTCGGCGTCGGCGCGCTCGTGCACGGCCTGCTCGACACCGTCGTCGACGGCCACTTCGAGGCGATCCAGCAGCTCGACGACGCGATCGAGGGTCTGGAGGACCTGCTCTTCGACGAGAGCGGCCACGTGCACGCCGTCCAGATGCGCACCTACCGGCTGCGCAAGGAGCTCGTCGAGCTACGGCGCGTCGTGCTGCCGATGCGCGACGTCGTCAACGCCGTGCTGCGCCACCGCAGCGACCTGGAGCAGCGCCACCCCGAGCTGGACGGCTTCTACGACGACCTCTACGACCACGTGCTGCGCGCTGCCGAGTGGACCGAGTCGCTGCGCGACATGGTGACCACCGTCTTCGAGACCAACCTCTCGCTGCAGGACGCCCGCCTCAACACCGTCATGAAGAAGCTGACCGGTTGGGCCGCCATCATCGCCGTGCCGACAGCCGTCACCGGGTGGTACGGCCAGAACGTGCCCTACCCCGGGTTCGGCCAGCCGGTGGGGGTGCTCGTCAGTGCCGCCGTGATCGTCGGCATCGCCGCGACGCTCTACGTCGTCTTCCGCCGCAAGAACTGGATCTGACCGCACCGACGACGACGGGCCTGGCACCGTGCGGTGCCCGGCCCGTCGAGCCGCGACGGTGTGGGTCAGTCGCGGGTCAGCTTGCGGTAGGTGACGCGGTGGGGGCGCGCGGCCTCGGGGCCGAGCCGCTCGACCTTGTTCGCCTCGTAGGACTCGAAGTTGCCCTCGAACCAGTACCACTTCGCCGGGTCGTCCTCGGTGCCCTCGTAGGCGAGGATGTGCGTCGCGACCCGGTCGAGGAACCACCGGTCGTGCGAGATGACGACCGCGCAGCCGGGGAAGTCGAGCAGGGCGTTCTCGAGCGAGCCGAGCGTCTCGACGTCGAGGTCGTTGGTGGGCTCGTCGAGGAGCAGCAGGTTGCCCCCCTGCTTGAGCGTGAGCGCCAGGTTGAGACGGTTGCGCTCACCGCCAGAGAGCACGCCCGAGGGCTTCTGCTGGTCGGGCCCCTTGAAGCCGAACTGCGAGACGTACGCGCGCGACGGGATCTCGACCTGGCCGACCTTGATGTGGTCGAGGCCGTCGGAGACGATCTCCCAGAGGTTCTTCTTCGGGTCGAGGCCCTCACGGCCCTGGTCGACGTAGGAGATCTTCACCGTCTCGCCGATCTTGACCTCACCCGAGTCGGGCTGCTCGAAGCCGACGATCGTCTTGAAGAGCGTCGACTTGCCGACGCCGTTCGGGCCGATGACGCCGACGATCCCGTTGCGCGGCAGCGAGAACGACAGGTTGTCGATGAGGACGCGGTCGCCGAAGCCCTTCTTGAGGTTGTTCACCTCGATGACCGTGGAGCCGAGGCGCGGGCCCGGCGGGATCTGGATCTCCTCGAAGTCGAGCTTGCGGGTGCGCTCGGCCTCCGCCGCCATCTCCTCGTAGCGGGCCAGTCGCGCCTTGCTCTTGGCCTGACGGCCCTTGGCGTTGCTGCGGACCCACTCGAGCTCCTGCTTGAGGCGCTTCTGCAGCTTCTGGTCCTTCTTGCCCTGGACCTGGAGGCGCTCGGACTTCTTCTCGAGGTAGGTCGAGTAGTTGCCCTCGTAGGGGTAGAGCCGGCCGCGGTCGACCTCGGCGATCCACTGGGCGACGTTGTCGAGGAAGTAGCGGTCGTGCGTGACGGCGATGACAGCGCCCGGGTAGGACTCGAGGTGCTGCTCGAGCCACTGGACCGACTCGGCGTCGAGGTGGTTGGTGGGCTCGTCGAGCAGCAGCAGGTCGGGCTTCTGCAGGAGCAGCTTGCACAGTGCGACGCGGCGGCGCTCACCCCCGGAGAGGTTGGTGACCGGCGAGTCCGGCGGGGGGCAGCGCAGGGCGTCCATCGCCTGCTCGAGCTGGCTGTCGAGGTCCCACGCGTCGGCGTGGTCGATGTCCTCCTGCAGCTTGCCCATCTCGGCGAGCAGCGCGTCGTAGTCGGCGTCGGGGTCGGCCATCTCGGCGGAGATCTCGTTGTAGCGGTCGAGCTTCGCCTTGATCTCGCCCGCCCCCTCCTCGACGTTGCCGAGGACGGTCTTCTCCTCGTTGAGCGGCGGCTCCTGGAGGAGGATGCCGACGCTGGCGCCGGTGGCGAGCCGCGCCTCGCCGTTGCTCGGCTGGTCGAGTCCGGCCATGATCTTGAGGATCGTGGACTTGCCGGCGCCGTTGGGGCCGACCATCCCGATCTTCGCGCCCGGGTAGAACGACATCGAGACGTCGTCGAGGATGACCTTCTCGTTGTGTGCCTTGCGCGCACGGGTCATGGTGTAGATGTACTCGGCCATGCGCACACGCTATCTGTCTGCGCACGCCCCACCGAAATCGGCGTCTGCCCCGCAGGCGCCCCCGGCCGTGGCCGGAGCAGCCCGGGCCGAGACGGCTGCCGGCTGCGGCGACGGAGGTGGCTCGCCGCCGCAGACCGATGCCGCCGGGACGGGCACCGACGCGTCAGGCGGAGGCGCTGACGACCTCGTAGTCGTCCGTCTCGGGGTCTCCCGTCGCGAGGACGCCGGCCTCGGGTGCGTAGTCGTCGTCGACGACGCCGTCGGCGTCGACGTAGGCGGGCCGGTCAGCCGACGATGAGTCGGAGAGGGCGCGCAGCGCCTGCTGGACGTCGGGGTCGGCAGTGCGGTCGTGACCCAGGGCGGCCGCGCGGCTGACCCGCTCGAAGCTCGCCCGTCCCCACGAGAAGTCGTGCCCGATGTGGTCGGCGTCGATCTGGGGCGCGGTGCGGGCCGTGCCGTCGTTACCGACGTAGTTCTTGATCGCGAGCTTGCCCTCGACGAGCACGGGCTGTCCCTTGAGCAGGCCCTGGGTCGTGTTGGCCGCGAGCGCGTTGAAGGCGATCACGTCGTAGAAGCTCGTGTCGCCGTCGACGAACTTGCCGTCGGCGGTGCGGCGGTAGGGCGTCGTCGCGACTCGGAACGTCGTGTACGGCGACCCGTTGCGGGCGACGCGCTCGACGGGCTCGCTGACGACGTTGCCGTGCAGGGTGATGCGGATCTCGTTCATGCGTGGGCTCCTCGGCTGGGTGGGTGACGGCCCGGTGCCGCCTGAAGCCCACCCTCGATCCGGAGCGTTCGTCCCGACAGCCCACGCGGCGCCGCTGTGGACAGCCGCCCACGTCCACGAGGGGATGTGGACAGGGCCCGCCAACGCGAGTCGAGGTGATCTCGCGGGGCGGGGCGCGACGGCATACCTCGACGGGTGGTCAGCCCGCTGCGGCGTCCAGGTGCTCGCGGGTCTCGCGGTGGCGCGCCAGCACCTCGTCGACCGGGATCAGGATGTGCTCGTCGGCCACGGCTGCGACCGACTCTGAGAGCCGCTTGCCGACCACCGCGCGTCGGTGTCGTGCACCGACCCGCGCCCAGAAGCGCGACAGCACCCCCAGCCCCAGCCCCAGCAGCACGCCGGCGACGAGCATCACCAGCGGCAGCGGCAGGATGCCGACGGCAGGGGTCTCGAGCCGCGGCAGCTGGAGCAGCGCGAAGCCCCACAGCACGGCGTACCAGATGAGTCCCGCGAGCGCGACGAGCCCGAGGACCCACTGGATGATGTTCACGCTGAACCACCACACCGGTCGGCGGGCGCGCAGCGACGTGCCGATGACGGCGCGGTCCAGCGCGTCGGTGAGGTTGCCCTCGCCCCGGTCGACGGCGTCCTCGACGGTCTGAGCCCAGCGCACCGGGAGCGAGTCCGACGCGTCGCGGACGAACGCGCGGGTGGCCACGTCGACGGCCGACACCGTCGACACGCTGGGCGCCGGGATCGACGAGCGACCGAGCACCGCCCGCACGTCGGCCCCGTCGATGTCGACGGGGATCGGCGGCCGGCCACCCGTGCGGTCGAGCCGGAGCCTGCGCAGCGGGTCCGCCGCGAAACCCTTGGTCCAGCGGGCGAACAGCCAGCCCGTGTGGGCGAACGCCTCACGGCGGTAGTCCCGGGCGACGGCGTCGAGGACGATCGGCACGCCGGCCGCGCGGGCCAGCGAGGCGTCGAGCTCGTCGCGCGCGATCGCGCCGACGTCAGCCTCACCGTCCGCCACACCTGGCCGCAGTCGCACTGCCGCACCGACGACGTCCGCCTTGAGGCGCTGGCGCGAAGCGGCATGTCCCGCAACGGCATTCGCCAGACGCTGCTTCAGCTCGGGCACGCCGTTGCCGGTGACCGTCGAGGTGACGAGCACCTGTGCGCCGGTGACGCCGTCGGCGACCAGGAGCCTCGAGAGGTCCTTGCCCACCGTCTTGACGCCCTCCGCGGTGAGGCGGTCGGCCTGGTTGAGGACGGCCAGCGTCACCGCGTCGTGCTGCGACATGAGGCTGACGAACTCGTCGTGCAGCCGGGCGTCGGCATACTTCTGCGGGTCGGTCACCCAGACGAACACGTCGACGAGCTCGAGGATGCGCTCCGCCTCGCGCCGGTGCGACAGCTCGCGCGAGTCGAAGTCGGGCAGGTCGAGCAGGACGAGCCCTTCGAGCGGCCCTGCGACCTCGTCGGGAACCGGCCCGGAGGCGGCCGCGCCGGCAGCGCCGGGAGACGTGTCGACGACGTGCCTCTCCTTGACACCCAGCCAGTCGAGCAGCTCGGACGCATTGGCGTCGCCCCAGATGCCGGCCGTCGGACGCGAGGTCGTCGGGCGACGCGCGCCGATGGTCGCGACGTCGGCACCCACGAGGGCGTTGAAGAGCGACGACTTGCCACTGCCGGTGGCGCCCGCGAGCGCGACCACGGTGTGCTCCCCGGCGATGCCCAGGCGCTCCGCCGCCTTGTCGACGACGCGGCGCGCGCCCTGGACCTCGGCGGGGTCGAGCTCGTCGGCCCCCGACACGAGGGCCATGGACAGCTCGGTGGTGCGGGTGCCGAGCTCGGCTGCGGAGACCGCCTTCACGGTCGCCCGGCCCATCCTGATCGGGCTCATCGGGCGGCCTCGACGGCAGCGGCGGCAGCAGCCAGGCGGTCGGTCTGGTCGGTCGCGACCTGCAACGTCGAGACAGCTCCTTCGTATCGGGCGAGCTCGACGGCATACAGCTCGTCGACTCGGGTCTTCAGCAGCTCACGAGCCTTGCGCGCCAGCTCACGGACGGCCTGGTCGCCGAACACGGCCTCGAGCAGCTTCTGGCCGACGACCGCGGTGCCGCCGGCGATGCCGACCTCGGCGCCCGTGATCCCGGCCGTGCTCGCGAACGTCACGAGCATGAGCACGACGCCGAGACCGTTGACGCCGTACGCCATGATGCGAGCCGTCGTGCGACGGTCCCTGCCCTCGTCGCGGACCATCTGCAGGATGTCGCCCTGCCAGTCGCGCACGAGGCGCTGGACACGGGTGTCGAGGTCGGCGCTCGAGCGGGCCAGGACGGGGTGGGCCACGATCAGCTGGTCGCCGCCCGGCAGGGTGCGCCAGACCCGGGCGATGGAGCTGGCCGCGAGCTCGCCGCGGTTGACGACGAGGGACGCGACCCCCGACTGGAGCGCCTCTCCGAGGTGGTCGGCTCGAGCCGGCCCGCCGCGCAGGAACGAGGTGAAGCGGTCACGCACCCGGGACACCGTCGACTCGACCTGCCGGAAGAACTCGCCGGTGCCGACGAACTCCTGCCAGCGCGCGAGCACCTCTCCACGCAGCAGGGTCCCGTCACTCATCCCCTCGTGCACCTGGGTGCTCGCCTCGGCGTATGCCGCCTCGGCCGCGCCCACGAGCGTGCCACCCGCCGCCGTCTGCTCCTTCGAGGCCGTGACGAGCGACCGGGTGCGGGCGCCGAGCGAGACGAGCGCGCCCTGGAGCGTCTGGCGGACGACGTCGGCCCGGGCCTGGGCATCACCGGCGAGTGCGGCGAGCCAGCCGCGCAGCCGCTGCGTCTGGTCGTCGGGCAGGAGGCCGTCGGCGAGCTCGGACTCGAGGACTGTGAAGATGGGCGCCTGCTCGAGCCCCTGTTCGCGCAGCATCCCCGCGAGGTGGGTCCGGATGTCGTCGACCGCGGGCGGCGGCACCCGGTCGAGCACGACAGCGACTGCCGTGCCGCGCTCGGACGCCTCGCGAAGAAGCTCCCACGGCACGGCGTCCGCGTAGCGCGCGGCTGTGGTGACGAAGATCCAGAGGTCCGCGGCCGCCAGCAGCTGGGCCGCCAGGTCGCGGTTGGCCTCGACGACGCTGTCGATGTCAGGCGCGTCGAGCAGCGCCAGACCGGCGGCGACCTCTTCGGTGGGCACGAGGCGCACCGCACCCGGCCCGTCGGAGGCGGAGTGGCGCCCGGTGATGCGGGCGAGGCCCGGGAGGATGCGCGGCCCCGAGAACCAGGCCGAGTCGGAGGGGTGGTGGATGAGCACCGGCGAGCGGGTGGTCGGCCGCAGCACCCCCGGGAGGGTCACCTCGCGGCCCACGACGGAGTTGACGAGGGTCGACTTGCCGGCACCGGTCGACCCGCCGACGACGGCGAGGAGCGGGGCGTCGAGCGAGGTGAGCCTCGGGATGACGTAGTCGTCGAGCTGGTCGAGCAGCCGGGTGCGCGTGAGCCGCGCCGCCGGGGCGCCGGGGAGGTCGAGCGGGAGGGTGGCGTCGGAGACGGCGGATCGCAGAGCCTGCACCGCCGAGAGCAGACGGGCGTTGCCCACCCCTGTATCACCTGCCACGCCTGAATCCTTCCGTGTCGCGTCGGCACAACCAAACCCATCGGCGGGCGTGCCGTGAACACGTACCCAGTCGTGGCGCCATCGATGGCGTGAGCGCCCCCGGCAGGACTCGAACCTGCGACCAAGAGATTAGAAGGCTCTTGCTCTATCCGCTGAGCTACAGGGGCGGTCGCCCGGTGCGGGCGCCGTCCAATGATAGGCACCGGCGGCGGGGCGCCGGACCCGCCGCCCTGCTCACCCGACCGGCCAGGTGAGCGGCCAGGTGAGCAGTCAGGTGAGCAGTCAGGTGCGCCGTCAGGTCACCGGTGAGCCGACGAAGTCGCGACGGCGCGCCGTGATCGCCTCGAGCAGCACCATCTCGCGCTCCGACGCGCCCTCCTCGGCGGTGCCGTGCACGAGCCTCGACCGGAGCAGCGCCAGGTCGCTCGCGCTGTCCTGGAAGGCGTCCATCGAGCGCTTCGCCGGCCGACCGCCGTTGCGGCGCGCCCACGCCCGCGCGGACCGGCGCAGCCGCAGCTGGGAGAGCATCGCGACCTCGGCGTGGGTCAGCCAGCCAGCGTCGGCGTACGGCGACAGGTAGCGCCCGATGAGTCGGCCCTCACGCCGACGCAACCAGAAGAGGAACGCGACGAAGGCGAGGAAGAGCGGCACCTGGTAGGTCACGTAGGCCTCGAAGAAGCCGTCCATGCCGGCGAGCGCCGAGAGGTTCCAGAGCCCGTGGAGGATCATCGCGCACACCCAGCCGAGGACGACCGCCAGCACGCGCACGAGTGGGCGCCGCGCCGACACGGCGATGCCGATGCCGACGCCGGTCAGCGACGTGAAGAGCGGGTGGCCGAACGGACCCATCAGGCCGCGCACGACGAAGGTCGAGGTGAGCCCCTCGTTGCCGTACTCGTTGTAGGCCTGCCCCAGGTAGAGGATGTTCTCGCTGAAGGCGAAGCCCGCGCCGATCAGGCCGGCGTAGACGATGCCGTCGACGATGCCGTCGAACTCACGGCGACGCAGCAGGTAGATCAGCAGGATGCCGAGGCCCTTGAGCGTCTCCTCCGTGACGGGTGCGAGGTAGACCGCACCGGTCTGCAGCGGGTCGGTCCAGCTGGCCTCGACGAGCAGCTTGAGACCGAAGGTGTTGACGAAGAACGCCCCGACGACGGCCACCAGGGCACCCCAGAGGAACGAGAACACTTGGTACCGAACGGGTTCGGCCTCGTAGCGATCGAGCCACAGGAACGTGGGCACGATGATGAAGAGCGGGATGATGGCCATCAGGGCCGAGGTGACGATGGTCTGCGAGCTGAGGCGCTCGCCGAGGATCCCGAGGAGGATCAGCAGGCACACGAGGAAGACGGAGGCGGAGATCCCGATCGTGAGAGCGGTCCGGAGCATCGGCCTGCGGGTCGGGTTGCGCACCGGGCTCCATTGCTGCGGATGGCTTCCCGGGTCGCCGCCCGGGGGCTGAGTCGTCACGTCCCCTGAGGTCATGCAGGCAGGCTAGTGCAGGCAGGCACGGGCGGCCCGTCCGTGAGCGGGGCCGGTCGTGCGCGAACAACTATGGTGGAGCGGTGAGCGACACCAACCACCGAGCCATCGCCGACCGGATCATCTGGATCGACTGCGAGATGACGGGCCTATCGCTGAAGTCCGACGCCCTCGTGGAGGTCGCCGCTCTCGTCACCGACTTCGAGCTCAACCAGCTCGGCGACGGCATCGACGTGGTCATCAAGCCCCCGGCCGAGGCGCTCGAGCAGATGGACGACTTCGTCCGCGACATGCACACCACCTCGGGGCTCATCAACGAGCTCGACTCGGGAGTCAGCGTCCAGGAGGCCGAGCACATCGTCCTCGACTACATCCGCACCTTCGTGCCCGAGCCGCGCAAGGCGCCGCTGGGCGGCAACACGGTCGCCACCGACCGCGGCTTCCTCTCGCGCGACATGCCCGTGCTCGAGTCGTACCTCCACTACCGCATCATCGACGTCAGCTCGATCAAGGAGCTGTCGCGCCGGTGGTACCCGCGCGTCTACTTCAACGCGCCGAAGAAGTCGGGCGGCCACCGGGCGTTGGCCGACATCCGCGAGTCGATCGCCGAGCTGCGCTACTACCGCGAGGCCGTCTTCGTGCCGCAGCCCGGCCCCGACTCGGCCACGGCGAAGGCGCTCGCCTCACCCCACGTCATCGAGCACTGACCGATCCGCTGTGACCACGCCGAGGGCCTCGACGCTCCGACGCGGGGTGGTCACGAGCACCCGTCGAGAACCTGTACGATTGGCGACGCCGTCCACGACGCCGAGCCCCACGGGCCCGGCTCGTGCCGCGCATGGTGGGTGTAGCTCAGCTGGTAGAGCACCTGGTTGTGGTCCAGGTGGCCGCGGGTTCAAGTCCCGTCACTCACCCCAGAGCGAGGGGCCCCGCACCGTGGTGCGGGGCCCCTCGGTGCGTCGCCACGCGGGTCTCGCCCGGTCCCGCGCCGACGCCTCAGTGGCCGCACAGGCGACGCATGGCCGTCACGTGGCCGCGGATCATGACGTCGAGGTCGGCGCGCCGACCGGCCGCCTCACGCGCCTCCCCCGGGTCAGCCGACGCCGTCGTCAGGGCGACCCGATAGGCGGCGAGGTCGTCGGCGAGGTTCTGAGCCACCTCCCGCACGTCGTCCGAGCTCGTCGCGCGTGCCAGGGCTGCGGCTCTGCCCCGGGCGGCGTGCACGGAGGCGCCCGTGCCGGAGGCCGACGTCGCGCCGGCCACGTCTGCCGCCACGGCTCTCATCGAGGTGCACTCCGCAGGCGACGGGACGGAGGAGGCCGGCCCGGTTCGGGACACGGCGGCTGCAGGGCCGCGCGCCGCGTCGTCCGTGGCCCCGCCGGCGATGGCTGAAGCACCGGCGGCCACGCTCACGGCGACGCCCAGGGCGAGGGCCGCGCCGGCGAGCGGGCGGAGGCGGCTGGGGGCGGAGGAACGGTTCATGGCGTCACCTGGCTCACCGTGGAGGGCTGGTACTCGTAGGCGCCGCGGTCGTCGTAGGCCCGCGGGCCCAGGCCGGAGTTCACGGTGGCCGGGTCGTCCACGCGGGCCTGACCGGCCGCGTCGGTGGTGGCCTCCCCGGGGGCACCGGAGTCTGCCGAGTCGACGGCCGGCGAGCCTGCCCCGAGGGTGAAGTCGCCTCGGGCAGGATCGGCCAGGCGCGGGTCGGCCTGGATGCCGCGGGGCTCCTGGCCGCTCGCGGTGCGGAAGGCGGCCAACGAGGTGTAGGACGTCGACCCCCACACCATCATCGTGCCGGCGGTGCTGAGGTTGACGAGGTCGGAATCGACCTGTGTGCCGAGCTGGGAGGTCGAGTCGACCCGGATGTTGCCCCTCGTGCGCGGGCACTTGACCGTGCCGCCGGCGCCGTCGGGGCACCCGATCGCGTTGTCGACGGCGACGTTGTTCGCGATGGTGAAGCCGGTCGACGTCCCGGAGGCGACGCCTTCGAGGTTGATGCCGGCGCTGACGTTGCCGTAGACGGTGTTGCCGACCACCGAGCTGCCGGTCACGCCGAAGTCGTCGATGCCGTGGTCGCCCGTGATGCACCCGGCCGTGTTGCCGGTGGGCGGCGCGCTGCAGTTCGACAGGACGGCTGTGGTGAACCCCATGTTGTGATAGCTGACGTTGCCGACGATGGTGTTGCGGTCGCCACCGGGATAGGACTGGATGCCGGAGTCCTCGTTGTCGTGCACCCGGCTGCCGCTGACGAGGTTGCCCGGTGCGCGCAGGTCGATGCCGACGGCGTTGCGCACGTAGCCGTAGGCGTTCCACGAGCTCTCGTTGCCGAGGAGCTGGTTGCCCGTGGAGCCGTTGGTCACGAAGATTCCCGAGGCCGAGTTGTCCGTGACGAGGTTGCCCTGCACGAGCGAGCCGGTCATCGAGTTGAGGTACATCCCGTATGCCGTCGCGCCGGACACTCGCTTGCCCGAGGTGCGCACCGTGTTGCCCGAGAGCGTCACGCCGGTGGCGTTGAAGACGTAGATGCCGTTGCTCGTCGAGCCCTGGATCGTGAACCCGGACACCGTGATCCAACTCTGGTTGGAGATCGTGAACCCGTGCTTGGCCCCCGAGATCGTCACCGCGGCGCCCGGCGCGGGACGGAACACGATGGGCGAGCCGGAGACGCCCGAGTGCCAGGGGAACACCTCGTCGGTGTATGTGCCGCTGGAGACGAGCACGGTCTGGCCGGCGATGGCGACCTTGGCGGCCTTCGCGATGGTGCAGTAGGGCACGGTCGCCGTGCCCGACCCCGTGTCGGAGCAGCCTGCGCCACCGACGTAGAGGGTGGTGACCGCTCCTTCTGCGACCGCGAGAGGGACGGCTGCGAGCCCCAGGGCGGCGGCGACGCACGTGGCGAGGCCCCTCCGTCGGCGTGGCCGTGCGTGCTCGCGTAGCCCTGGGCGTGCCATCGGCGGACCCCGTCTCTCTCGTCCTGCCCTGTGACCTTCCAGTCTGTGCAGGCGGGGCGGACGGGTCCTCGCCTCGGCGCACGAGGCTCTCCTACGTCGAATGGTGTACTCCCCCAACACGTCCCCATCCCGGTGGCTCGAACGGGTAGGTTGCTGGGACGAGAGAGGAGTGCGCATGAAGATGGCCCTGTTCGTCACGTGCCTCGGCGACGTGCTCTTCCCCACCGTCGCGCGCGCGACGGTGGACGTGCTGGAGCGGCTCGGCCACGAGGTCGTGTTCCCCGAGGCCCAGACCTGCTGCGGCCAGATGCACACGAACACCGGCTACCAGCACGACGCCGTCGACCTCGTGCGCCACCACGTCGATGTCTTCGAGCGGGTGCTCGCGCAGGGCTGCGAGGCCGTCGTGGCCCCGTCGGGATCGTGCGTCGGGTCGGTCCGGCACCAGCACGCCGCGGTCGCACGCCGTGGTGGTGACGAGGCGCTGGCGGTCCGGGCGGAGGCGGTCGCAGCGCGCACCTTCGAGCTGTCCGAGCTGCTCGTCGACGTGCTCGGCGTGACCGACGTCGGCGCCGCCTACCCGCACCGCGTCACCTACCACCCGACCTGCCACTCGCTGCGCCTCCTCGGCGTGGGTGACCGCCCGCTCCGGCTGCTGCAGGCCGTG
>JABFXB010000329.1 GCA_013361975.1 Dermatophilaceae bacterium | reverse complement strand
GCCCGGCATCCTCATCGACGTCCCCGTCGCCGGCATCCTCGGCGACCAGCAGGCCGCGACCTTCGGCCAGGCCTGTCTCGACGTGGGCACGGCCAAGAACACCTACGGCACCGGCAACTTCATGCTGCTCAACACCGGCGAGGAGATCGTCGCGTCGAAGAACGGCCTGCTCACCACCGTCTGCTACCAGCTCGGCGACGCGAAGCCGGTCTATGCCCTCGAGGGCTCCATCGCCGTCACCGGTTCGCTCGTGCAGTGGCTGCGCGACAACCTCGGCCTCATTACGCACGCCAAGGAGATCGAGACCCTCGCGGCGACCGTCGACGACAACGGCGGCGCGTACTTCGTCCCGGCCTTCTCCGGACTCTTCGCGCCGCACTGGCGCCCCGACGCGCGGGGCGCGCTGGTCGGCCTCACGCGCTTCGTCAACAAGGGGCACATCGCGCGAGCAGCCCTGGAGGCGACGGCGTTCCAGACGCGCGAGGTGCTCGAGGCGATGAACGCGGACTCCGGCGTGCCGCTCACTGAGCTCAAGGTCGACGGCGGCATGGTCGTCAACGAGGCGCTCATGCAGTTCCAGGCCGACCTGCTCGGCGTCGACGTCGTGCGCCCCGTCGTGGCCGAGACGACCGCGCTCGGTGCCGCGTATGCCGCGGGGCTGGCCGTCGGCTACTGGCAGAGCACCGACGAGATCCGCGACAACTGGGGCGAGGACCGCCGCTGGTCGCCGCAGCTCGACGAGGCCGAGCGCGAGCGCCTCTTCAGGCAGTGGAGGAAGGCCGTTCAGCGCACCCTCGACTGGGTCGACGACGACACCGCCTGAGCCCTTCGAGCCTCCCGCGGGCGTATGCCGTCAGCCCTCCTCGAGGTGCAGCACGACCTTGCGCAGCAGTGCGTTGAGCGAGACGAGCTCCTTGGCGCTCAGGGCCGAGAAGGCCGCCTGTTCACGGGCCATGCCCGCTGCGATTCCCTTCTGCCACAGAGATCGTCCGCTGCGAGTAGGCCGGACGATGATGCGCCGCCGGTCGACGGGGTCGACCTCGCGCGTGACGTGCCCGCGCTGGACCAGGCGGTCGACGCGTGCGGTCATCGTGGCCCGCGTGACGCCGCACGCGTCGGCGAGCTGGGCGGGGGTCGCCTCCTCCGGATAGGGCTGGACGAGCAGCGCGTGCAGCGTCCAGTAGTCCTCGATCGTGTCGTCGCTGCCGGCGTAGGCCGCGTGGTCGTCGGCTCGGATGCGCTTGGTGATGGCCTGCATGCGGGTGATGGCGCCCTCGACCTCCGGGTCCATGCCCTCGAGCTGCCCGGCCCAGCGGGCGACGTGGCGGTCGACGGAGTCCTGGTCGGGCCTGGGCGGTGTCATGGCCTCATCCTCGCAGACACAGCATCCCTCTGACTGTCAGGCAACAAACTATTCATAGACAAATAGTTAGACGCCATACTACATTGTCGGTCATGACGACCAAGGACGTGCTCCGGCTGCGTGACTTCCGCCTGCTGCTCGCCGGCCAGGGGCTCTCCTGGGTCGGCGACGCCTTCCACCCCATCGCGCTCTCGGTGGCGATCGTGCTCTCGGGCGGCGGTGCCACCGAGCTCGGCGCCATCGCAGCCGCCGCCATGGGCGCCCGCCTGGCGTGCACCCTCTTCGGCGGGGTCTGGGCCGACCGGCTCGCACCGCACCGCGTCATGGTCTTCGCCGACGCCGTGCGCGCTGCCGCCGCGGCGGCGACGGCCGTGGCCTTCCTGCTCGGCGACCCGCCGCTGCTGCTGCTCGCCTCGCTCGCCGCGCTGACCTCGGGCGCCGGCGCATTCTTCTTCCCGGCCTTCGTGTCGCTGCGGCCCCTGGTCGTGCCGGCGGCCCAGCGGCAGAGCGCCAACGCGGTGATCAGCTTCCTCCAGTCGGCGGCGCAGATCACGGGCCCGCTGCTCGCCGGGATCGCCGTCGCGCACCTCGGCCCGGTCACCGGGTTCGCGGTCAACGCCGCGACCTTCGTCTGGTCCGCCGTCGGCGTGACCCTCGTGCGGGCCCGCGCCGAGCTGCGCACGCAGCGGTCGTCGGTGCACGCCGAGATCGTCGAGGGCCTCGCCGAGATCCGGCGCCACGACTGGCTGTGGACCGGCCTGGTCTCGGCCGGCATGTTCCACGTCGCCACCGGGGTCCTCGTCGTGCTCGTCGAGGTGACGGCGGTGCGCGACCTCGGGGGCGCCCGCGCGCTCGGGCTCGTTCTCGCCGCCCAGGGCGTCGGCGGCATCCTCGGCGGGTTGCTCGCGATGCGCGCCCAGCCGCGGCGGCTGCTCCTCTGGGCCTTCCTCGCGCTGGGGGCCTTCCCGCTCTTCCCGTTGGCCTTCTACTGGCCGGGCCACCTCGCCGGCATCCTCCTGCTGGGCCTCGTCGCGAACGCCGGCCTCATGTTCTTCGCCGTCGGCTGGGACACCGCCCTGCAGGACGGCGTGCCCCACGACCGGCTCGCCCGGGTCGCCTCGTGGGACATCCTCATCTCGTTCAGCGCGATCCCGCTCGGCAACGTCCTCGCCGGCCCGCTGAGCGCACGCTTCGACACCGCGACCGTCATGCTCGGCGTCTCGGTCTGGATGCTGGTGGCCGGCTGCTGGCCGCTGCTGGCGCGCGGGGTCCGCGACTTCACCCGGTCGGGCGAGCCCGACGCGGCCGGCGGGGTCGCTCAGCCGAGTGCGGCGATCGCGGCGTCGTAGTCGGGCTCCTGGCCGATCGAGGGCACCAGCTCGGAGTGGAGCACGGTGCCATCGGTGCCGATGACCACGACCGAGCGCGCGAGCAGGCCGGCGAAGCCGCCGTTCTCCATGCGCACGCCGTAGTCGTAGCCGAAGCTCGACCGGAACGACGACGCGGTGACGACGTTCTCGATGCCCTCGGCACCGCAGAAGCGGTTGAGCGCGAAGGGCAGGTCGGCCGACACGCAGATCACCGTCGTGTTCTCGAGGCCGGCCGCAAGCTCGTTGAACCGGCGCACGCTCGTCGCGCACGTCTTGGTGTCGATGCTCGGGAAGATGTTGAGCACGACCCGCGTGTCGGCGGGGAGGGTCACGTCGTCGGTCAGCTTCGCGCTGGTCAGCGTGAACTTCGGCGCGGTCGTGCCCGCCTCGGGCAGCTCGCCGACGGTGTGGACGGTGGTGTCTCCCAGCAAGGTGGTGGCCATGGGTCGTTTCTAACACCCTTAGGTTGGAGGCATGGAATCCGGTGCCGGCTCGCGCTTCGTCATCAACGTCGTCGGGCTCGTCGGCCTCCTCTTCGGTGCCCTGCCGGTCGTGCGCTACCTGCTCGACGTCCCTTTCTTCGGGTTCACCACCGCCCCCTACGACTGGCTGCAGCTCACCGGTTTCATGCGCTTCGTCCCGCCACTCATGGTGCTGGTGGTCTGCATCGTCGCCGCCTACGTGCTCGAGCGCCGCACTCAGGAGAGCTGACCAACCCTCGACGGACGCGGTCCGTTCCACGGGAGCGCGTGGTGTGATGTGGGCATGTCGCCCCGGCCACCCCTCCTCGCCGCGCTCGCCGTCGCGGCCGGCCTGGGGCTGGGGCCCGCCGTCGCTCCCGCGCAGGCCGCCGACTCGGTGAACCCCGAGGTCTCGAGCGTGCAGGTCGGCGCCGAGCCCGACGGCACCGCGGTCAGCCTCGACGTCTCGATCTGGCCGCAGGCGGCCGGGCGTCACCCGGTGGTCCTGCTCGCGCACGGTTTCGGCGGCACCAAGGACTCGGTCGCAGCCCAGGCCGACGAGCTGAACGCTCGCGGCTACGTCGTCGTCACGTGGAGCGCCCGCGGGCACGGCCGCTCGGGCGGGCGCATCCACCTCAACGACCCGGCATACGAGATCGCCGACGCGAAGGCGCTGCTCGACCTCTCGGCCAAGCGTGCCGACGTCGAGCTCGACGCCCCGGGCGACCCGCGGGTCGGCGTCATGGGCGCCTCCTACGGCGGCGCGCTCGGGCTCATGCTCGCCGGCGCCGACCGCCGGGTCGACGGCGTCGTCTCGGCGATCACGTGGAACGACCTCGCCGACGCCTTCTTCCCGCAGTCGGCCGTCACGGCGCCGTCCACGACCGCCGCCGGCCGCCGCCCGGTCGACTCGCCCGGGCCGTTCAAGCAGGTCTGGGCCACGAACTTCTTCCTCTCGGCCCTGCGCGGCGGCGGTGCGGCCGGGCCGCCGGGAGCCACGGACTGCGGCCGCTTCGACCCCACGATCTGCCGGCTCTTCGTCCAGACCTCCGAGACCGGCACGCCTCCGCCGCGGCTCATCTCGCTGCTGCGCGCGCACAGCCCCAAGCCGACGATGAACGCCGTCACCGCGCCCACCTTCCTCGTGCAGGGCATCGGCGACTCCCTCTTCGGCCTCGACCAGGCCGACGCCACCGCGTCGGCGCTCGCGGCCACGGGCACGCCGTATGCCGTCCGCTGGAGCGACGGGGGCCACGACGCTCCCAGCTCGCACGAGGCGGAGGAGGTCGAGGCCTCCTACACCTGGCTCGACCACTACGTGCGCGACAAGGCCGGTCGCGAGTCGGCCCTGCCCACAGCGGCATTCACCTACGGCACCCGGGGCGCGCGCGCGAACGCGCCGACGACGCTGCACACGCTGCCGGCCTACCCGGGGCTGTCGGGCTCGAAGGTCGAGACGCGCGAGCTGCCGCTGTCGACGACGTCGGGCGCGCTGCTCCACCCACCCGGCGGCCAGCCGGCCTCTCTCATCGCCGTGCCCGGCCTCGCGGCGCTCGGGCTCTCCGTCTCGACCTACCAGATCGCCGCGCTGCCTGGGGAGTCGACGGCGCTCGACTCCCGGCCGATCGCGGAGGCGGCCACGGTCGTGGGATCGCCGACGATGCGCTTCACCGTCACCTCCGACAGCACCGACGTGACGCTCTTCGCGTCCGTGTGGCGGGTGACCGGCGGGTCCGTCACCCTGACCAACCCGCTCGTGGCGCCGATCCGCCTCGCCGTGACCCCGGGCAAGCCCACGCCCGTGACGATCTCGCTGCCGCCGGCCACCTACGTCATGCCCGCCGGCACACGTTGGCGGGTGCTGCTGACGAGCACCGAGTCGACCTTCTCGAACTCGCGCACGCCCGGGCGCATGCTCATCAGCGGCGCGTCGGCGCTCACGCTGCCCGTGGCTGCCGGAGCCGAGGTCGGCGGCGCCGTGGCCGTCGGCGTCGACACCGAGACCCTCCTCGCGAGCACCATGCTGGCCCTGCTGCTCCTGGCAGCTCTCGTCGGGTGGCTGCTTCGCCGTCGCCGCCGTCGACTGCTGCCTTCGCGGCCCGACCTCGCCGACGTGCCCCTGGTCGTCGATGGTCTCGTCAAGACGTACTCCGACGGGCACCGGGCCGTCGACGACGTGTCGTGGCGCGCCGAGAAGGGGCAGGTCGTCGGGCTGCTCGGGCCGAACGGCGCCGGCAAGACGACGACGATGCGCATGGTGATGGGTCTCATCTCCTCCGACTCCGGCAGCGTGCACGTGCTCGGTGAGCCGGTCACGGCCGGGTCGCCGGTGCTCGGCAGGGTCGGGGCGCTCATCGAGGGGCCCGGCTTCCTGCCGCACCTGACCGGCCGCCAGAACCTCGAGGCGTACTGGTCGGCCACCGGCCGCGACGCCGCCGACGCGCACTTCGACGAGGCGCTCGAGGTCGCGGCCCTCGGTGGCGCCGTCGACCGGCCGGTCAAGTCCTACAGCCACGGCATGAAGCAGCGCCTCGGCATCGCGCAGGCCATGCTCGGCCTGCCCGAGCTGCTCATCCTCGACGAGCCGACCAACGGGCTCGACCCACC
>JABFXB010000287.1 GCA_013361975.1 Dermatophilaceae bacterium | reverse complement strand
GCGTTGCCGACGGTCGTCACGGCGATGCCGGAGCCGAAGTCGATGAGCTGGTTGCCGTCGACGTCGACGAGGATGCCGCCGCCGGCTCGCTCGACGTAGACGGGGAGGCCGGTCGAGACGCCGGCCGAGACCGCGGCGGTCTTGCGCTGCTGGAGCTCGGTGGACCTCGGGCCGGGGATCGCGGTCCGGAGGACGCGCTGCTGGGGGACGCTGCTCATGCGCGTCAGTATGCCGTCGGGTGGGGCCGGAACGGAACCCGCCCACCACACCCGCCCACCACTCATTCCGTACGCAACCGCGGTGTTCGATGACGATCTCAGCGGTAGAGCGCTGCGTTCGCCACCGAACGGCACGTTCACGTGGGGTGGCCCATGGCGTTCAGGCGGCCTGCTGCGCGCGGTCGCGCCCGACAACGCGGTAGCGCAGGTGCACGGCCTCGGGTGAGGCCAGGCAGTCGAGCAGCTCGAGCTGGACGTGCCCGATGTCGAGCCCGGCGAACATCGCCGTGCCGGCTCCGAAGAGGAGCGGTGCGACGTGCAGCGAGAGCTCGTCGACGAGGCCGGCGGCGATGCACTGGCGTCCGAGGTCGGCGCCCCCCATGACCGTGACGGTGCGCCCGTCGGCGGCGACCTTCGCCTGCTCGATCGCCGACGCGATGCCGTCGGCGACGAAGGTGTAGACGCCGCCCTCGGGCACCACGTCGGGGGCCGGGGCCCGGTGGGTGACGACGAACACCGGGCGACGGGCGTCGCCGGAAGGGCCGTCGGCCTGCCAGCCGGGGACGGAGTGGTCGTAGGTGGTGCGCCCGGCGACGACGGCGCCGAGGTCGGCGATCGCCCGCTCGAGGTAGTCACGGTCGACGAGCCAGCCGTGGAGCTGCTCGCCGCCGGGACCGAGGGGCTC
This sequence comes from Dermatophilaceae bacterium, assembly GCA_013361975.1. Classification (GTDB taxonomy): domain Bacteria; phylum Actinomycetota; class Actinomycetes; order Actinomycetales; family Dermatophilaceae; genus Terrabacter. The sequence continues at coordinate 4,931 of JABFXB010000287.1, read as the reverse complement.
CTCCGCGGTCTGGGGTGCTGCGGTGACGAACCCGTCGAGCGACAGGCTGATGTCGAAGACGACCCTGCTCATGGCTTCTCTCCCTGCTCGGTGGTGCGGTCGGCCGGCGGCACACCCTGTCGTCGTGCCGCCGGCCTCTCTGTCACAGCTCGACGCCTTCTCCGAACCGGCCACGCTGGTCGACCGGGATGAGCGGCTTGTCGGCGCGAGCCTTGATCTGCTGGACCGCCCACGTGTTGCCGTCGGGGTCGGCGAACCCGAAGAACGTGCCACCGTCGCGGGGGTCGATGACCTGGACCTCGGAGCACTCGACGCCGCGGCCGACGAGCTCGGCGCGGGCCGCCTCTGCGTCGGCGACGACGAGCTGCACGCCCTTCAGCGAGCCGGGCGCCATCTCCTGCTGGGCGGGGATGTTGCCCACGACGATCGAGCAGCCGGAGCCGCGCGGCGTCAGCTGTGCGACGTGCATGTGCTCGTTCTTCGTGTCGTGGTCGAGGGTGAAACCGACCTGGTCGCGGTAGAAGGCGATCGCTGCGTCGAGGTCACTGACCGGGACGATGACGACCTCGAGGGTCCAGTCCACGACGCTCAGCCCTTCGTCGCGGCGTCGGCGGGTGCGGCGACGAGCTCGTCGAGGCGCTCGTAGCCCTCGACCATGCCCTTCTCCATGCCGCTCTCGACCATCATGTCCCGCCCCTCGACACTCGGGCCGACGCTGTGGCCCTCGAGCCGGCAGCGGCCGTCACCGAGGTCGACGAAGCGCATGAACTCGATGGCGACCTCGTCGGGGGCACCCTCGAACTCGAAGGTCTGGATGGCCAGCTCGTTGTCGCGGATCGTGTGGAACGTGCCCCGGAAGCCGTAGACGTTGTCGCCGTCACGGTGGGTGTAGCGGTAGCCGCCTCCGGAGGTGAAGTCCCAGTGGTCGATGACCATCTCGTAGCCGCGCGGGCCGAGCCACTGGCGTACGAGCTCGGGGTCGCGGTGGGCGTTGAAGACGGCCTCGACCGGGGCGTCGAACTCGCGCGTGAAGTCGATCCACGGCTTGCCGGCGGGGGCGTCGATGTTCAGTGGGTTGCTCATGGCTGCTGCTCCTGGTTCGTGTGGTGCTCGGTGGTTGCTGCGTCGTGTCTGGCGGTGCGTTCGAGGAGGGTGTCGAGGCTGCGGAACCGCTGCTCGGCGAGGAGGCGGTACCGGTCGATCCAGGCCGTCAGGGACTCGAGGCGGGCCGCCTCGAGGTGGACCGGGCGGCGCTGGGCGTCACGGGTGCGGCTGACGAGGCCGGCGAGCTCGAGCACCTGGATGTGCTTGCTGACGGCCTGCTTGCTGATCTCGAACGGTTCGGCGAGCTCGTTGACGGTCGCCGGGCCCCGGCTGAGGCGGGCGACGATCGCGCGCCGGACGGGGTCGGCCAGGGCCGCGAAGGCGCGGTCGAGGTCGGCGTCCGACACCGGCGAGAGAATCATTGTCAACCAACTCCTTGATCAATGGATAGATTGATTACACGCCTCGACGCCGTCGCTGTCAACCCCCTCCCCGATCGAGAGAACGCTCCGTCACCGTGACGGAGCGTTCTCTCGATCGGTGGAGGGCGTGAGGCGACGATCGCAGGAGCGGCTGCGCGACGCGGCATACCTCCGCAGTTGCGTGTGTATAGTTAGGCATATGCCGCATCTGCGCATCACCGAGGCTGCCGCCCTGCTCGGCGTCTCCGACGACACCGTGCGCCGCATGGTCGACTCGGGTCGGCTCGACGGCGGCTCCGACGACTCCGGGCGTCGCACCGTCGACGGCGCCCAGCTCGCCGCCGTCGCCCAGGAGCTGGCCCACCCGGCCGCCGTCGGCGCCATCGGCGGCGCCTCAGCCCGCAACCGGATGCGCGGCATCGTCACGGCCATCACCAAGGACACCGTGATGGCCAAGGTCGAGCTGCAGTGCGGGCCGTTCCGCATCGTCTCGCTGCTCTCGAGCGAGTCGGTCGACGATCTCGGCCTCGAGGTCGGCTCCGTGGCCGTCGCCAGCGTCAAGTCGACCCATGTCGTGGTGGAGGTCCCCGTATGAGCACGACCACCGCGGCACGCCGCCGTTCCCTGTCCGCCGGGGCCGCCGCCGCCCTGGCAGCCGTCCTGCTCGCGGCGTGCGGCAGCACCACCCCAGCAGACTCCGCCGGGGGCAGCGGACGCCAGACCCCGTCCGGTGGCTCGGCGCCCCGGCTGCAGGGAACGGTCACCGTGCTCGCGGCCGCCTCGCTCACCGAGTCGTTCGACCGGCTGAAGCAGGACTTCGAGGCCGCCAACCCCGGCGTCACCGTCGAGACGTCCTACGGCTCGAGCGCCACCCTCGTCCAGCAGGTCGACAACGGCGCCCCCGCACAGGTCATCGCCCTCGCGGGCACCGCTGCGGCAGCGCCCCTCGACAAGAGCCTGGTCAAGGACACGAAGACCTTCGCCTCCAACGTCCTCGAGATCGCGGTGCCGCCGAGCAACCCGGCTGGCGTCACCTCGATCAACGATCTCGCAAGGCCCGCGGTCAAGGTGGTGCTCTGCGCCGACACCGTCCCGTGCGGCAAGGCCGCCCAGGCGACGTTCAAGAAGGCGCGCATCGTGCCCAACGTCGTGAGCAAGGAGGTCGACGTCAAGGCGACGCTGGCCAAGGTGAAGCTCGGCGAGGCCGACGCCGCCGTCGTCTACCGCTCCGACGTCGTGGCGGCGAAGGGCGCCGTCAAGGGCATCGAGATCCAGGCGCCCTTCAACACCAAGCTCCACTACCCCGTCATCACGCTGGCCGACGACGCGGCCACCAAGGCCTTCGTCGCCTACCTGCTGAGCGCCCAGGGCTTGGCCACCGTGCAGTCGTTCGGGCTCGGCGCGCCCTGACCACCGTCGCCGCCGGCAGGGGGAAGGATGCCGTGACATGAGGTATGCCGGGCGGTGGCGCACGCGCGTCGCGCTCGGCGTCCCAGCCGGGCTGGCCGTGCTGCTGCTGGTCGTGCCGCTCGTCGCACTGCTCCTGCGTGCCGACTGGGCCCGCATCCCGGGCGACCTGGCGACGCCGACCGTCCTTCCGGCGCTGCGGCTCTCCCTCACGACGACGACCTCGACCGCGGCCCTCTGCCTCGTGCTCGGCACTCCCCTCGCGTGGTTCCTGGCCCGCTCCGACCACCCGGCGACGAGCTGGGTCCGCGCCCTGCTCACCGTGCCGCTCGTGCTGCCGCCCGTGGTCGGTGGCGTCGCCCTGCTCATGACGTGGGGCCGCAACGGGCTGCTCGGTCAGCACCTCACGCCGTTCGGGGTGCAGATCCCGTTCACCACCGTGGCAGTCGTGCTCGCCGAGACCTTCGTGGCGATGCCCTACTACGTGCTGGCCGTCGAGGGCGCCATGCGCGGACTCGACCCGCGGCTCGAGTCGGTGGCTCGCACCCTCGGGGCCACCGACCTGCGCTACCTGCGCACCGTCGGCCTCCCGCTCGTGCTGCCCGGCATCGCGAGCGGGCTCGCCCTGGCCTGGGCCCGGGCGCTCGGCGAGTTCGGCGCGACGATCACCTTCGCCGGCAACTTCCAGGGCCGCACGCAGACCCTGCCGCTCCTGGTCTACGTCGAGCTCGAGCGCGACCCGCAGGTGGCGATCTCGATCTCGATCATGCTGCTCGGCGTCAGCGTGCTCGTGCTCGGCGTGCTGCGGGGCAGGTGGCTGCGGTGAGCCTCGACGCCCGAGTCCACCTGTCGCGCGGCGCGATCGACGTCGACGTGGCACTGCGTGCGGAGCCCGGCCAGGTCATCGGGATGCTCGGGCCCAACGGCGGCGGCAAGACCACGACGGTGCTCGCCCTCGCAGGCGTGCTGCCCGTCGCCCAGGGGCACGTGCGGGTGGACGGCCAACTCTGGGACGACGGGCACCGGGCCCTGCCGCCCGAGCAGCGCACCGTCGGCCTCATGCTCGCCGACAGCCTGCTCTTCCCGCACCTGACCGCCCTCGACAACGTGGCCTACGGCCCGCGCAGCCGCGGTGTCGACCGCCATCGCGCCCGGGGCCGGGCTCGCGACGAGCTCGACCGGGTCGGCCTGCTCGACCGCGCCGCGGCCCGACCGCGCGAGCTGTCGTCGGGGCAGCAGGCCCGTGTCGCCCTCGCCCGCGCCCTCGCGACCGACCCCTCGCTCCTGCTGCTCGACGAGCCGCTCGCCGCCCTCGACCCCGACACCCGCGCACGCACCCGCAGCGACCTCGCGACCCGCCTGACCGCATACGGCGGCATCACGGTGCTCGTCACGCACGACCCGCTCGACGCGCTCACCCTCGCGGACCACCTCGTCTTCGTCGAGGACGGCCACGTCACCCAGTCAGGCACGCCGGCCGAGGTGCTCAGCGAGCCGCGCAGCCCCTACGTCGCTACCGTCGTCGGCCTGAATCTGTATGCCGGAGAAGGCGACTCGCACGGGCACGTTGCCACCGGCGACGGCGGCGTCGTCGTGACGACGAGCCAGACCGAGGGGCGCGTGTGGGCGACCATCCCGCCGAGCGCCGTGTCGGTGCACCTCCACGAGCCGGAGGGATCACCCCGCAACACGTGGCACCTGCGGGTCGAGTCGGTGACGGTGCAGGGCCAGTCGGCGCGCGTCGGGCTCGTCGGCGCCCTCCCCCTGACGGCCGAGGTGACCCTCGAGTCGGTCACCGCGCTCGGACTGCAGGTCGGCCAGCAGGTGTGGGCCGCCGTCAAGGCGACCGAGGTGCGCACCTACCCCCGCTGAGCCTCCGCCTGGTCCATCGTCGCGTCACGTTTACCGGCGACAGCGAGGGCGACAGGCAGCGCGTGTTGGCGTCGACGACGTGCCGCGACAGCCGTCAGCACGCAGAAGGCCGACGTATGCCGGGTGGCGCGAGGCGGCGGGGCCCGGTCGCGATCTCACACTTTGGACGAAATGCTCGGACGTCCT
>JABFXB010000500.1 GCA_013361975.1 Dermatophilaceae bacterium | reverse complement strand
CCACCCGTCGAGTGCTCAGTTTCCGACGCAGGAAAGTGAGCACTCGAGATGGGAGGGGCCGCGTCGGGTCGAATCCTCGGTTCCCGACGGCGTACGCGTTGGGCTGGCTCAGTGGGTCAGCCGAGCGCGCGGCCGAGGTCGTCGACGAGGTCGCGCACGTCCTCGAGCCCGACCGACACGCGCAGCACGCCGTCGGTGATGCCCACGGCCGCGCGCGCCTCGGGCGTGAGCCGCCGGTGCGTCGTCGTGGCCGGGTGCGTGATGAGCGACTTGGAGTCGCCGAGGTTGTTGGAGATGTCGATGACCTGCAGGGCGTTCATCAGCGCAAACGCCTCGTCCTTGCCGCCGTCGAGCTCGAACGTCACGACGGTGCCGCCGGCGACCATCTGCCGCTTGGCGAGGTCGTGCTGCGGGTGGGACTCGAGGAACGGGTGCACGACGCGCGTCACCTTCGGGTGCGACTCGAGGAAGCGCGCCACCTCGAGGGCGGAGTCGGCCATCCGCTCGACGCGAAGGGACATCGTCTCCAGGCCCTTGACGAGCACCCACGCGTTGAACGGCGACATCGACGGGCCCGTGTGTCGCATGAGGTTCTGCACCGGGCCGTCGATGAACTCCTTCGGCCCGAGCACCGCCCCGCCCAGCGTGCGGCCCTGGCCGTCGATGTGCTTCGTGGCGGAGTAGACGACGATGTCGGCGCCGAAGTCGAGGGGCTTGGAGAAGACCGGCGTGCCGAAGACGTTGTCGACGACGACCTTTGCCCCGGCGGCGTGCGCGAGCTCGGTGACGGCCGCGATGTCGACGAGCTCCTGCATCGGGTTGCTCGGGGTCTCGAAGAAGACGGCGGTCGTCGGCTCGGAGAGGGCCTCGCGCCACTGGTGGAGGTCGGCGCCGTCGACGAAGACGCTCTCGACGCCCCAGCGCGGCAGGATCTCGTCGAGGATGACGAAGCACGACCCGAAGAGCGCCCGCGACGACACCACACGGTCGCCCTTGCCGAGCAGCGCCGCCAGGGCGACGAACACCGCCGACATTCCGGAGCCGGTCGCGAAGCAGGCCTCGGCGCCCTCGATCTGGCGCAGCCGCTCCTCGAACATCGCGACGGTCGGGTTGCCGTATCGCGAGTAGACGAACCGCTCGACGTCGCCCTTGAAGGCGGCCTCGGCATCCTCGGCGGTGTCGTAGACGAAGCCCGACGTGAGGTAGAGCGCCTCCGAGGTCTCCTCGAAACCACTGCGGGACAAGCCGCCTCGCACCGCGAGGGTGTCGGGGCGCCAGTCCTTCGTCACGTCGTCGCTCATCCCTGCACCCACGGCAGACCCGCGACCTTCCAACCCGAGACGGTGCGGTGGCGCTGCGCGTCGTGCGGGCCCTCGAAGCCTTCGAGCACGTTCCGCGACTCGGCCCAGCCCGCGGCCGTGGCCGCCTCGGCGGCGCTGATCGAACGCACGCCCGAGCGGCACAGGAAGTAGACCGACTGCTCCTTGCCGACGCCCGCCGCCTCCAGCTCGTCGACGAAGTCCTCGTTGACGCGGCCGTCGGGGAAGGACTGCCACTCGACGAGCACGACCTCCTTGCCGATCGGGCCGAGGTCGGGCAGGCCGACGTACGACCACTCCGCCCTCGTGCGCACGTCGACGAGCACCGCACCCGGCTCGTCGCGCAGGGCCGTCCAGGCCTGCTCGGGGGTCACGTCACCGGCATAGCTCATGCAGCGACTATGGCACGGCGTCCGTCAGGCGAGATGGTCGGTCCGATTGGTGAAAGCCACCGACGCCGACCCGTCCTCCCAGACCTCGACGGCGGTGAGACTCCCCGGCGCCGTGGCGAGGGCCCAGAAGCGGTCGACCGGGGTCCCGAGCACGTCGGCGAGCACCGACAGCACCCCACGCCGGCTCGTCACCGCGACCACGGTGCCACCGGCCGCCACCAGGCTTCGGTATGCCGTGACGACCGTGGCGTCGGCGCCCTCGCCGGGTGCCCGGCCCGACCAGTCGCCGGTCGCCGTCGCGTCGGTCTCGACGGCAGCGGCGATGTCTCGGCCGACGCGTGCCGACTGCTCGTCGTCGGCGCCCACCACGAGGGCTCCCGGCCCGACGAGGCGCCGCACCGCCGCCACGATCGCCCGGGACGGGCCGTCGTCGAGAGGTGTCTGGACGAGAAGGAGCCGCAGCGGGCGGACGGCCACGGCGGCCGAGGCCGGGGCGGCCACGTCGTCGGTCGCGACGCCCGGCTCGGCGGCGGCTGTCTCGGCTGTCTCGGCGGCCGCCCGGGCGTCGCCGGTGAGGACGCGGTGCACCCTCTTGCCGTCCATCGCCTCGTTGCTCAGGGCGTCGGCGGCCTTGTTCCGCTCGCGCGGGATCCACTCGAAGTCGACGCTGCCGCCACGGTCGGAGATCTCGGCACAGATCTCGCGGGCCTCGAGGGCGAGACGTCGCATGTCCTCGTGCTTGATCTTCCAGCGCCCCGACATCTGCTCGACGACGAGCTTGGAGTCCATCTTGACGCGCACGTCGGCGCCGGCGTCGATGTCCAGGACGGCACGGAGCCCGGCGATGAGCCCGGAGTACTCGGCGACGTTGTTGCTCTGCCTGCCGAGCGGCTCGGCCAGCTCGACGAGCACGGCGCCGGTCTCGGGGTCGCGCACGAGCGCGCCGTAGCCAGCCACCCCGGGGTTGCCGCGCGAGCCGCCGTCAGCCTCGACGACGAGCCGGCGGCCCGCCCCACGAGACGCTGGGCTCACCTGCAGCTCACAGACCGGACTCGCCGGTGCGGATCATGATGCGGCGGCACTCCTCGCACCGCACGACCTCGTCCTGGGGAGCGCGGCGGATGCGGTCGAGGTCGACGTTGCCGAGCTCGAGCCGGCAGCCGCCGCACCGGCGGTGGCGCAGCTCGGCAGCGGCGAGCCCCCCGCTGGAGGCGCGGATCTTCTCGTAGAGGGCCGCGAGGTCGTCGCCGATGCCGGCGACGATGTTCGCCCGCCCGGAGCCGACCTGGACCGCCTCGGCGTCGAGCTTCTCGACGGCGGCGTCGCGCTCGACCTCGAGGGCCTGCACCTTCTGGACGAGCTCGGCGTGGCGTGCCTCGAGCTCGGCGACCTTCGCCGTGAGGGTCTCGGAACGCTCCATGACCTCGATCTCGACGTCCTCGAGCTCGGACTGGCGGCGCGCCAGCGAGGCCAGCTCGTGCTGCAGCGCCTGCAGGTCCTTGGCGCTGCCCTGCCCCGCGTCGAGCCGCGACTGGTTGCGCGCGGCGCGGTCGCGCACGAGCTGGACGTCCTGCTCGGACTTCGTCAGCTCGCGCTGCACGTCGCCGGCGGCCGTGCGCGCGTTGACGATCTCCGTCTCGAGGGCGGACAGCTCGCGTCGGGCCGCCTGCACCGCAGGCGTCTGAGGGAGGTTCGCCTTTGCGTGCGCGATCTGGTCCAGGCGCGTGTCGATGGCCTGCAGGTCGAGCAGGCGCCACTGACGGGACGGGTCGGCTTTCAGGACACACCTCCGGGTTCTGTTGCCGACCGGTGATCCCGGGCGGCGTTCGCACCGACGACGAACGTCCACGGCTCGGTGCGGATGGCTGAGACTCTGGCCTCGACCCTAGTCGCTCCGGCGGTGTGCTCCAGCGCGGCGAGGAGCCGCTCCCGGCCGTCGGCGAGCCAGAGGGACTCGGTGGCCCAGTGCCCGGCGTCGACGAGGAAGGGACGACCGCCGCGGGCCTCCTCGCGGGCCTCGAGCACCGGGTGGTGGCGCAGGTCCGCGGTCACGTAGACGTCAGCGCCGCTCGTCCGCACGTCGTCGAAGCGGTCGTCGCCGGAACCGCCCATGACCGCCACGACCGACACCTCGGCCTCGGGGTCGCCGCTGACCCGGATGCCGCCCGCGGTCGCCGGCAGCGCCTTCGCCAGCGCGTCGGCGAACCCGGCCAGGCTGGTCGGCGCGGGCAGCACGCCCACGCGGCCGATCGCGTTCGCGCCCTCGCTCGACAGGGGCCGCTGCTCGGTGAGCCCGAGCGCGTCGGCCAGCACGCCGGAGACTCCGGGATCGGCGACGTCGGCATTGGTGTGACCGACCCACAGCGCGAGGCCGGCTCGCACGAGCGCGGTCACCGAGGCGCCCTTGGCGCTCGTCGTCGCGACCGAGTGGACCCCGCGCAGCAGCAGAGGGTGGTGGGTCACGAGCAGGTCCGCGCCCCAGGCGCTCGCCTCGTCGATGACGGCGAGGGTCGGGTCCAGCGCGAAGAGGATGCGGCGTACGGGCTGGTCGGGGTCGCCGGCGACGAGACCGACGCGGTCCCAGTCGGCCGCGCTCTCGAGCGGGTAGAGGGACTCCAGCGCCGCGACGACGTCGCGCAGCCGGAGGTCTCCCCGGGGATCGGGGGCTGGGTCGTCCACGTGGGCCCGGCCGGGCTCGAACCGACGACACCCGCGGTGTAAACGCGGTGCTCTACCAACTGAGCTACAGGCCCTCACGCGCCGGCCGGCTGCACCGGCAGGCGGCGGTCAGCCTACGGCATCCGCTGTGCTCGCGCGGAGAGCCGCGAGCGCCTGCCGGTATGCCGCGAAGTCACGCCCGTGGCCGATGCCGCGCACCTCGGTCCAGACGATGCGACCGGAGCGGTCGACGAGGAACGTGCCGCGTGTCGCGTAGCCCTCCTCGTCGTCCAGCACGCCGTAGCGGCGGGCCACCTCGCCGTGCGGCCAGAAGTCCGACAGCAGCGGGAAGAAGTGCCCCTCCGCGTCGGCCCAGGCGCGCAGCGTGTACATCGAGTCGCAGGAGATCGCGAACACCTGGATGTCGTCGTCCTGGAAGTCCTCGAGCCCGTCGCGGATCTCGCGCAGCTCGCCGCGGCAGATGCCCGAGAAGGCCGCCGGGTAGAAGACCACGACGGCGTTCTTGACGTCGCGCACCGAGGAGAGGCTCACGTCGACGCCGTACTGGTCGACGAGCGTGAAGTCGGGGGCGAGCTCGCCGACACCCAGTGGGGCGGCCGCGTGGACCGACTCTGTCGGGTGCGCGTTCATCATGCCCGCCAGTGTGTCACCCCACGGGCGCCGGCCCGAACCGCCGTCAGCGCCTCGGCCCCTTCGGCGGCATCAGCCGCGTCGCCGCCCACTCCCTGGCGACGTTGACCTGGCCGCCCGTGACGAGGCCGGCCGTCGAGGCGGCCTCCTCGACCTCGCTCGCGTCGACGTGGCCGGGACGCCCCGCCTTCGGCGTGAGCAGCACGATGAAGCCCTGGTCGAAGAGTTTGGTCAGCCCGTCGACCATGAGGTCGACGAGGTCCTCGTCGCCGTCGCGGTACCAGAGAAGCACCCCGTCCGCGCCCTCGTTGAAGTCCTCGTCCTCGAGCTCGCTACCGATGACGTCCTCGATGCCGAACCGCAGGTCGTCGTCGACGTCGTCGTCATGGCCGAACTCCTGGATGACCTGCCCCTGCGCAAATCCGAGCTTGCTGAAGGACGCCGCTCCCGCGGTCTCGCTCACTGTCACCGGTCCTCTCGGTCGCGGCCCACGGGCCCTGGTGCTGTGGTCGTTCGCAACTGCCTTACCCGTGACACCGACATCGCGCCGTCACGGCCACGGCATCCAGTGCACTGGTTCCGACGCTACCGCGCAAGCCCGGTCCCGCGTCGGCACAACGCCCAGTCGGCGCCCACATCAGCGCCCCGATCGTTGGACCCGAGTGTGACGGTCACCACGGATTGGTAGAGGATGGGCTGAGCAGCGGCGTGGCCGACCGGCCACGCCCGCAGCGGACGCGACGAGAAAGGACCCACGACGTGGCATCCGAGGCCGGCCCGATCCTCAACGGCATCCCCAGTCAGCTCCCGGACATCGA
>JABFXB010000032.1 GCA_013361975.1 Dermatophilaceae bacterium | reverse complement strand
CGCGGGCATGCCGCCCTTCACCGCGGCCTCGGCGTCCCACGTCGCGTCGCCGACCATCACACCGTGGCGGCCACCCGTCTTCTGAAGCGCGACGGCGAGCAGGTCGGCGGCGGGCTTGCTCTCCTCGACGTCGTCGGACGTCGTCCACGCGTCCGCCAGCGAGCGGCCGTCGAAGAGGTCGAGGAAGGTCTGCACGTGCTCGGGCTGACCCGAGCTGGCGAGGGCGAGGTGGAGGCCGAGCTCCTTGACGGCCTCGAGCAGCGGCCGGCTGCCCGCGAAGGAGCGCACGTCGCCGATGAGCCCGTCGAACTCGCGGGTCCACGCGTCGCGGAGCGCGTCGCCCTCCTCCTGCTCGACGGGGTCGCCCGCGACGTGGGCGACGAGCCTGTCGCCGCCCATCCCGATGGCCCGGTGGATGCGCCACAGCTCCACGTCGTGGCCGTGCCGGCGGAACGCCCGCGACCAGGCGAGGGCGTGGTGGTAGTTGCTGTCGACGAGCGTGCCGTCGACGTCGAGGATCACGGTGTCGAACATGTCAGGCACGTACCCACCCCGACGGCGCGCTGCGGTCAGCCGTCGGCCGGCGACCGCTCGACGGCGGCCAGCTCGCGCGGGATGCGCCCGGAGAGGTCGCGGGCGAGGAAGCCGGGCATCTCGTCGTCGAGCACCTCGCCGGCGCGGCCGTGGGTCCACGTGCCCCAGACGGCCGCCTGCTCGGGTGGGGCGCCGCGCGCCATGAGCCCGGCCACGACCCCGGCCTTGACGTCGCCGGAACCGGCGGTGGCCAGTCCCATGGAGCCGCCCTCGTGACGCCAGGAGTCGCCGCACGGGGTGGCGATGCACGACACCTCTCCCCCGCCGAGCACGACAGCGCCGGTCGCCTCGGCGAGCCTGCGCGCGCAGCCCATCGGGTCTGCCTCGACCTCCGACTCGGGGATGCCGAGCGTCTCGGCGAGCTCGGTTGCATTGGGCGTCAGCAGGACTCGGCCCTCGAGGTGCCGCACGCCGTCCAGGTTCCCGGTGAGGTATGCCGTGCCGAGGGCGTCGATGACCACTGCCGAGTCGAGCCGGGGCACGACCCGCTCGAGGAGCAGCCTGGCGCACTCCGGATCGCCGAGGCCGGGCCCGAGCAGGACGACGTCGACGCCCTCGGCCAGCTGGAGGATGCGGTCGGCGCCCGCCACCGCGAGGTCTCCCGAGCCGAGCACCGGGAGGGCCTCGACGTACGCCTCGGGCACGAGCACCGACAGCGCTGGAGCCGCGTCGGCGGCCGTCGCGACCTGCACCTTGCCGGCGCCGACCCGTAGCGCCGACTCCGCGGAGAGCAGGACCGCCCCGGGCGTCTGCCGCGCGCCACCGACGACGAGCACCCTTCCGCGGTCGCTCTTGTCTCCGTCGGACGGCGGCAGCGGCCACTCGCGCAGCAGCCGCCTGTCGACGGCTCGTGGGGTCTGCCCGGGCATCGAGGTCACCCCGCCTCGGACTGTGCCGACTCGTGGGTCTCTTCGGCGTCGGAGGCCTGCAGGTGCGAGGTGTCGGCGAACGACACGAGCTCGAGGGTGCCGCCGGAGCCACGCCGGTAGCGCGTCAGGGAGCAGTTCCCCAGCGGCTCGTCGCGGTCGAGCTCGAGGAGACGTCGCTCGTCGAGGCCCTCCAGCACCAGCCGGAAGCTCATGATGACCGCCTGGTGCGTGAAGACCCAGACGCGGCGACCGGCATACATGGAGGCGAGGTCGACGAGGACGTGCCGCACCCGGAGGGCGACGTCGGTCCAGCTCTCACCGCCCGGGGGGCGGTAGTAGAACTTGCCCAGGCGCGAGCGCCGTTCTGCCTCTTCGGGGTAGGCCTCGCGGATGCCCGCTCCCGTGAGTCCGTCGAAGACGCCGAGGTCGCGCTCGCGCAGGCGCTCGTCGGGGGTGGCCCGCAGCCCCAGCCGCTCGGTGACCACGTGTGCGGTCTGCGCGGCGCGGGCGTACGGCGAGCTGAGCACGACCTCCGGCTGGTCGTCCGCCCCGAGCGCGGACACGGACCGGCCCAGCACGTCGGCCTGCTGCCGGCCCCGCTCCGACAGCGGGGTGTCCGGGTCGCGGGTGGCGAGGTCGAGGCGGCCCAGGCCCCGCCGCCGCGCCTCGGCGTCCGCGACGTTGCCGAGGCTCTCGCCGTGGCGCACCAGCACCAGCTCCTCGACGTGGGCGGGCGCTGACTCGCGGCTCGGTTCGATCGACACTGGACCTCCTGCGTTCTCGTCGGTATCGAGGCAGTTACCCACGGTCCGGTCGGCGCGAACAGCCCTGCGGTGCCAGCAGCAGGTGGCCGGCATACATCGACGTCTGTCAATATCGATGCGTGTCGAACTCCCCGATGTTGACCCTGACGCCGGTCGAGGCGGTCGCCTGCTGCTCGCCGCTGAGCCGCGAGCCCCTCAGCCAGGAGGCGGCCGAGCGGATCGCGCCGATGCTCAAGGCGCTCGCCGACCCCGTACGCCTTCGCCTCCTCTCGCTGGTCGCGTCGCACGAGGGTGGTGAGGCCTGCGTGTGCGACTTGGGCGACGCGTTCGACCTGTCGCAGCCGACGATCAGCCACCACCTCAAGGTGCTCCACGAGGCGGGCCTGCTCGAGCGGGAGAAGCGCGGGGTCTGGGTGTACTACCGGTCCAGCCCGACCGCGATGTCGTCGCTGGCGACGCTCATCTCCGACACCGCCTCGTGAGGCTGCGCCAGAAGGCGGCGGCCGAGCTGGTCGGCACCGGCTTCCTCGTCGCCACCGTCATCGGCTCGGGCATCGCCGCGAGCCGGCTCTCCCCGGGCAACATCGGGCTGCAGCTGCTCGAGAACTCGCTCGCCACGGGGGCCGTGCTCGTCGCGCTGATCCTCGCCCTGCACCCGGTGTCGGCCTCGTTCAACCCGGTCGTGACGCTCGTCGAGCGGGTGCTCGGCACGATCTCCACGCGCACGGCCGCCGCCCTGGTCGCGGCGCAGGTCGCCGGTGGGCTCGCCGGCGCCGTCGTCGCCAACCTCATGTTCGACCTGCCCGCCGTGACGCTGTCGCAGCACGCGCGCTCGGGGTCCGGCCTGTGGCTGGGCGAGGTCGTCGCGACGCTCGGCCTCGTCGTCGTCGTGCTCGGCACGCTGCGGGGCGCCGACTCCAGCCGGGTCGCGTACGCCGTCGGTGGCTACATCGCCGCCGCCTACTGGTTCACCAGCTCGACGTCGTTCGCGAACCCGGCCGTCACGCTGGCCCGCACCGTCACCGACACCTTCGCCGGCATCGCGCCGTCGAGCGTCCTCGCCTTCGTGCTGGCGCAGCTGCTCGGCGGCGCGCTCGGGCTCGGTGCCGTCGCCCTTCTCCACCCCGTCGGCCGCACCGCCCCTCCGGCAAGAAAGGCCCTCCCGTGACCGACATGGCTCGCACCGACCGGCCGACTGTCCTCTTCGTCTGCGTGCACAACGCGGGCCGCTCGCAGATGGCCGCCGGCTACCTGCAGCACCTCGCGGGCGACCGCATCGAGGTGCTGTCCGCCGGCTCGGCCCCCGCCGACCAGGTCAACCCCGTCGCCGTGCAGGCCATGGCCGAGGAGGGCGTCGACATCACGGCCGAGGCACCGAAGCTGCTGACCGACGCCGCCGTGCGAGAGGCCGACGTCGTCGTGACGATGGGCTGCGGCGACGCCTGCCCCTTCTACCCCGGAAAGCGTTACGAGGACTGGGTGCTCGACGACCCGGCCGGTCAGGACATCGAGCACGTGCGGCCCATCCGCGACGAGATCCGCGGCCGCGTCCAAGCCCTCGTCGACGAGCTCACCGCCGGATGAGCCGGGTCAGGCGCGACCGCGAGGGGTGACGTCCACCGTGCCGGAGTCGATGACGTCCAGCGCCACGTCGTGCAGCTTGCGGTTCGCGTTCTGGCTCGCGATGCGCAGCAGGTCGAAGGCCTGGTCGCGCGTGAGCCGGTGCAGACCCATCAGCACCCCGATGGCGGTGCCGATGTCGCGGTTGGAGTCGAGGGCCCGCTGCAGGTTCTCGCTGCGCTCGCGCAGCTGGGCGGCGGCGACGGCCTGAGCCGCGTGCGTCGTCAGCAGCAGCCCTTCGGCGAGGTCGTGGTCGTCGAACGCGTCGGGCTCGTCGGCATACATGTTGAGGCCCGCGATGACACCCGCGGACTCGACGCTCATGCGAAACGACAGCATGCTCCGCAGACCGAGCTGCTCCACCACCCGCCGGCCGTACTCCGGCCACCGGTCGTCCGCGGCGAGGTCCTTCGGCTGGTAGATCGCCTGCTCGACGATCGAGTCGATGCACGGACCCGACCCGAGCTCGTACTGGATCGCGTCAGCCCGACGGGCAACCTCGTCGGTGGCAGCAGCGGTGACGAAGCGGTCGTGGCTGATCGTCGTGATGCTGCAGGCGCGGGCGCTGGGCACCCGCTCGACGGCCAGGCTGGTCACGGCCTCGAAGACGGAGTCGCGCGTCGACGAGGCGATCTCCTGACCCATGCGCTCGAAGTCCTCGGCGACACCGCGCAGGTATGCCGGCACCTCGCTGTCGGTCGGTGTGCTGTTCATGCGGCTTCGCCCCCAGGGTGGTGCAGCGATCCCGGCTGGATCGCCGTCGGGGAGAGTCCCGGTCTCTGATCGGACCTCCACCCGTTCCTACCCATCGATCTCGCGCGCAACCCGTCCTACGCGCGGGTTCCGCTCTGTTCCGTGGCGCCCGCGACGGCGTCAGCGGTCATCCGGCGGAGGCATGAGGAAGGCCGCTGCCGCCGCGCCGGAGTCCCGCGCCAGCCGACGCTGCTCGTGGGCCGCGAGGTAGGCCTGGACGTTCTCGGCGACCTTCTCGACCGGGCGGGCCGGGAGGTACGCCTGCACGCCCGCATCGAGGATGCGACCGACCGGGCCGGTGACGTCGATTCCCAGCTCGGGGTCGTGGATCTCGGTGACGATGACGTGCGCCTCCGGGAACAGCAGGTGGAACCGGCCCAGCAGCTGCGGGCTCACGGGGTGGCTGAGGACGATGTCGGCCGAGTCCGGCGCGTCGGCGAAGTCGACGACGAGGAAGCCCGGGCCCATGGCGTCACCGAGCCGCCGGCGCGCCTCGCGAGAGAGGCGCATCGCCGTCACGACCACCTTCACACCCTCGGGCAGCGGGCGGCCGAGTCGGGTGTCGCGCGGGCCCTGCTCCCCGTGGGGCGTGTGAACGGTGCCGGTCAGCACTGCCGGCCGGAACGAGAGGGTGCCCACCGTCTCGCCGGCGCGGTCGACGGTGACCTCGGCGCCCTCGACCAGCGCCTCGACGAGGTCGCGCAGCTGCGGCGGCAGGGTCGCCAGGTCGATGCGGGTGTGCACTGACACGCGAGGCGGCATCGCGTTCCCATCGGTGGTCGGCTTCGGACCTCCACCCTGCCACGCGCGCGCCCCGGACGCCGCGGCAGCGCGCCGGTCGCGCCGTCTCCCCCTCGACAGACGGCGCGACCGGTGCGCTGCTCAGATCGCCGACGGGTGCGTCGCGAGCGGCGTCACCTCGATGCTCATGTAGGGGAACAGCGGCAGGCCCCAGAGGATCTCGTGCAGGCGCTCGTTGGACGCGACGTCGAAGACGCTCACGTTGGAGTACTGGCCGACGACGCGCCAGATGTGGCGCCACTCCCCCGCCCGCTGGAGCTGCTGGGAGTACTCCCTCTCCCGCGCGACCGTCTCGTCCCTGCTCGCCGGGTCGAGGTCGCGTGGGATGTCCACGTCCATGCGCACTGCGAAGAGCATCAGGCGCGCACCGGGTCCAGCACGAAGCCGTAGTCGACCGTGACCGACCCGTCGCCCTGGGGGCGGGGGTCGAGCACCAGCTCCGGCTTGACCGCCGAGGCGATGTCGTCGTCGTTGTGCTCGTCACCGGGGAAGTACAGCTGGGCCGTGAGCAGTTCGTGGCCGGGGGCCGACACCTTGACGTGCAGGTGCGCCGGGCGCCACGCGTGCCAGCCGGCCGCCGCGATGAGCTTGCCGCAGGCCCCGTCGGTGGGGATCTGGTAGGGCGCGGGCTGGATGGTGCGGATCTCGAAGGCGCCGTCGGCGCCGGTCGTGAACGAGCCGCGGAGGTTCCACTCCGGGATGCCGGGGGCGAACTGCGAGTAGAAGCCGTCGTTGTCGGCGTGCCACAGCTCGATCTTCGCGCCGTCGAGCGGGGTGCCGTCGGTGGAGGTCACGGTGCCGTTCCAGGTCAGGGCCGTGCCCTCCTCGCCGTCGCGGGTGGGCACCGAGCCGCGGGCACCCTGCTCGGGAGCACCGGGCACGTAGTAGGGGCCCTCGATGGTGCCCTTGCTGCCCTCGCGGTGGTCGGTGGCGACCTCCTCGACGACGTGCTCGACCCAGACGTCGAGGAAGAGCGGCCACTCGCCGTCCTTGCCGACCTGGATGAGCCACGCCTTGAGCGCGTTGTACTCGTCGTAGGTGACCTTCTCGCGGCGGATGGTCTCGTAGACCGCCTCGAGCACCGAGCGCGCGAGCAGGTCGACGCGCTCCGGAGGCGTGTCCTTGACCGCGGCGAAAGCGGACTTGTCGGTGGCAAAGCGCTCCGTGGCGGCGTTGCCGGAGGCCGCGGCGGTCGCGACCTCGCCGTTGAGGTGCAGATCAGTGGTCATGGAGGTTCCTTCTCGGTGTGTTTTCTCGGGGGTGTTATGGACTGGTTGACGGCGACGTCGGTGGCGTCGCCCGCGTCATGGCAGGGGTGTCACGACGCGTCGACGCGGTAGCGCCGAAGCTTCTCCTCGTCGATCTCGACGCCGAGCCCGGCGCCGGGGCGCACGGTCAGCTCGCCGCCCACGATGCGCAACGGTTCGGTCAGCAGGTCGTCGCTCATGTCGAGGAAGTTGGACAGCTCTCCGGCCTGCACCGTGGTGCGCCGGTGGGCGGCCCCGAAGGCGACGGTGCAGACCGAGCCGAGCTGTCCGTCGATCTGGTTGCCCATGACGACCTCGAGGCCGAGTCCCTCGGCGAGGTGCAGCACCCGCTGCGAGCCGGTGAACCCGGTGCGGGCGGTCTTGATGGACAAGGCGTTCGCCGACCCGCCGAGCACCTCCCGGGTCACCTCGGCGGGTGTCGTGGCCGACTCGTCGGCGATGAAGGGCACGTGGACCTGGCCCACGAGCCACCGGCGCCCGACGACGTCGTCGGCCGGGTTGAGCTCCTCGGCGAACGCGAGGTCGAGGTCGGCCATCTGACGCATGGCTCGCGCCGACTCGGAGGCCGACCAGCCACGGTTGCCGTCGACGTAGAGCACGACGTCGGGGCCCATCGCCTCGCGCAGGGCTCGCACGACGTCGACGTCGAGGGATACCGGGTGGCGGCCCACCTTCACCTTGAAGGTGGTGATGCCGTGCTCGTCGCGCATGCGCTGTGCCTCGTCGACCATCGCCGACGGCTGGGCGAAGCCGAGCATGTGGCTCACCCGCATGCGGTCGGTGTAGCCGCCGAGCAGCTCGGTGACCGGCAGGCCGATCGTGCGTCCGAGGGCGTCCCACACGGCCATGTCGAGGGCAGCCTTCGCGGTCGGGTTGCCGACGGTGCGATCGAGGTGGCCCCACATCCGCTCACGCTCGGTGAGCGAGAGGCCGACGACCTGGGGGGCGAAGATCGTCTCGATGACGGCGACGATCCCGCGCTGCGTCTCCCCGTAGGTGAACGGCCGCGGCGGCGCCTCGGCGACGCCGACCACACCGTCGTCGGTGTGGACCCGCACGAGCACGTGGTCGGCGTGGTGCACCTCGCCGCTCGCGAACCGCAACGGCTTGGCGTACGGGATGCGGAACGGGATCGCCTCTACGGCAACGATCTTCACGATGCGTCCTCTGCTGGAAGGGGTTCTGGGTGGCGCGACGCGCCGTCGAAGAAGCCGTGGGTCCGCAGCACGTCGAGGGCGCGGCCCACCAGCGGCGACGGGTCGCCGGAGAGCCAGGCGAGTGACAGGTCGATGCTGAGGGCGTCGTGCACCTCACGGAAGACGACGCCGGTGAGCTGCATGCTGCGCACCGACTCGGGCACGAGGGCCACCCCCAGTCCCGCGCCGACGAGCGCCAGCAGGGCTGCCGTGCCGGGGGCGCGGTGGGCCACGACGGGGGCGAAGCCCGCGCGCCGGCAGCTGGCCAGCGCCGCCTCGTTGACGGCCGAGCCGGCGTCGGCGTAGACGACGAACTCGTCGACCGCGACGTCGGCGACCTCCAGCCCGGGCTCGGGCACCAGGCGGTGGTCGGCCGGGAGCGCCAGCACCAGCTGCTCCTCGAGCAGGCGACGCGTCTCGATGCCGGGAGCCGCGACGGGGCCACGCAGCACGCCGAGGTCGAGCCTCCCGTCGAGCAGCCGCTCCACCTGGGCGGGCGTCAACAGGTCGGCCTGCACCTCGAGCGAGACGTCGGGCAGCTCGGTGCGCAGCAGCCTCGAGAGCCCGGCCAGCTGGGTGAAGGCGCTGGTGCCGGTGAACCCGACCCGCAGCAGGCCACGGCGGCCGTCGGCGATGCCCCGCACCGCGGAGACCGCGGCGTCGAGCTCGTCGAGCACCCGGCGCACCTCCTGGTGGAAGAACTCACCGGCAGCCGTGAGCCCGACCTGGCGGGTCGTGCGCTCGAGCAGCACGACGCCGAGCTCGGACTCGAGGCGGCGCACGGCCTGCGAGAGCGCGGGCTGGGCGATGTGAAGGCGTTCGGCCGCCTGCCCGAAGTGGCACGTCTGCGCCACCGCGTCGAAGTAGCGGAGCTGTCGTAGGTCCATGGGTCTCACCTCCGTCCGTGGGTCCTGGTCTGGATCCCATTCACGCTAGAGCCGCACCATCCAGAAACACAAAGACCAAATTTGATCTTATTAATAAGCTTCATGCATCAATTATGCCCTCAACCAGCATTAGGCATCTGCCTCGTGCACCGGGCCTCGGACCGTGGTGGAGTTCCGGGAACCCCGACGCAAAGACGCATGGAGGAGTCATGACCGAGACGCTCGACCGGGTCGGCGCGATGCTGGCCGAGGCCGTGGTGGAGGAGCCGGACACCGGCGTCTACCGCGCCAACCGTCGCATCTTCACCGACGAGGAGCTCTTCGAGCTCGAGATGAAGCACATCTTCGAGGGCAACTGGATCTACCTCGCCCACGAGAGCCAGGTCGCCTCCCCCGGTGACTACTTCACGACGTACATGGGTCGCCAGCCGGTCGTCGTCACCCGCGACAAGGACGGGCAGCTGCACTGCCTGATCAACGCCTGCGCGCACCGCGGGGCGATGATCTGCCGCCGCAAGACCGACAACCGCACGACGCTGACCTGCCCGTTCCACGGCTGGACCTTCCGCAACGACGGGACGCTCCTCAAGGTCAAGGACCCCGAGGGCGCCGGCTACCCGGAGTCCTTCGGCACCAACGGCTCCCACGACATGACGAAGGTGGCCCGCTTCGACAGCTACCGCGGCTTCCTCTTCGGCAGCCTCAACCCCGACGTCGTGCCGCTGCGCGAGCACCTCGGCGACACGACCACGGTCATCGACATGCTCGTCGACCAGTCCCCCGAGGGCCTCGAGGTGCTGCGCGGGTCGTCGACCTACACCTACGACGGCAACTGGAAGGTGCAGGCCGAGAACGGCGCCGACGGCTATCACGTCACCGCCACCCACTGGAACTACGCCGCCACGACGTCACGGCGCGACACCGGCGAGTCGAAGAACAGCACCAAGACCCTCGACGCCGGCAGCTGGGGCAAGTCCGGCGGCGGCTACTGGTCCTACCCCAACGGCCACCTGTGCCTCTGGACCTGGGCCGGCAACCCGCAGGACCGCCCGCTCTGGGACCGCCTCGACGAGCTGAAGGAGCGCTTCGGCGACGCCAAGGGCGAGTTCATGGTCAAGGGCTCACGCAACCTGTGCCTCTACCCGAACGTGTACCTGATGGACCAGTTCTCGACGCAGATCCGCCACTTCCGGCCGATCGCGCCCGACCAGACCGAGGTCACCATCTACTGCATCGCGCCCAAGGGTGAGAGCGCCGAGTCGCGGGCGTGGCGCATCCGCCAGTACGAGGACTTCTTCAACGCCTCGGGCATGGCGACCCCCGACGACCTGGAGGAGTTCCGCTCCTGCCAGCTGACCTTCCGGGCCACGGCCGCGCCGTGGAACGACATGAGCCGCGGCGCCGAGCACTGGCTCGACGGCCCGGACGAGGTGGCCCTCTCCCTGGGGATGACGGGCGTCGTCTCGGCCGGCGTCAAGAACGAGGACGAGGGCCTCTACCCCGTCCAGCACACGTACTGGCGCGACACGATGCGCGCTGCGATGGCCAAGGAGCAGCAGCAGGCCGGGCGGGACGCGACCGTCACGGCGGGAGGAGCGTGCTCATGACCGTGACCCAGCAGCCCTCGACGCCCACGGGCGAGAAGCTCGTCACGCAGAACCTCATCGAGCAGTTCCTCTACCGAGAGGCCAGGCACCTCGACGACCGCGAGTTCGAGAAGTGGCTCGACTGCTACGCCGACGACTGCGTCTACTGGATGCCCGCCTGGACCGACGACGACGACCTCGTCGAGGACCCCCAGCGCGACATCTCGCTCATCTACTACGCCAACAAGGGCGGCCTCGAGGACCGGGTCTTCCGCATCCGCACCGAGCGCAGCTCGGCGACGTCGCTGCCCGAGCCGCGCACGAGCCACAACATCAGCAACGTCGAGGTGATCGAGCGGCGGGGCGACCTCGTCGACGTGCGCTTCAACTGGCACACGATGTACTTCCGCTACAAGACGGTCGACCCGTACTACGGCACGTCGTTCTACACGATCGACTTCTCGGGCGACTCGCCCCTCATCCGCCGCAAGACCGTGGTGCTGAAGAACGACTACATCCACCACGTGGTCGACATCTACCACTTCTGAGCGGGGAACCATGACTGTCAACGACATCGACGTCGCGACGCACCGGGTGGCCCTGTCCTTCGAGGACGGCGTGACGCGCTTCGTCACGTGCCGCGAGGACCAGACCGTCGCCGACGCCTCGTACCGCCAGCGCATCAACATCCCGCTCGACTGCCGCGACGGCGCCTGCGGCACGTGCAAGGCGTTCTGCGAGTCGGGCCGCTACGACGGGGGAACCTACATCGACGACGCCCTCAGCCAGGACGAGGCCGACCGCGGGTTCGTGCTGCCGTGCAGCATGCGGCCCCGCTCGGACCTCGTGCTGCAGGTGGCGAGCACGTCCGAGGTCGCCAAGACCAGGGCGACGACGTATGCCGGCACGCTCGTCGGTCTCGAGCGCCTGTCGCGCACGACGGTCGAGATCGCCGTCGAGATCCCCAACCGGGGCGAACTCGCCTTCCTGCCGGGGCAGTACGTCAACATCGCCGTCCCGGGCACCGACGTCAGCCGGTCGTACTCGTTCAGCAACGCACCGCACGAGGAGCGGCTCACCTTCCTCGTGAAGCTCACGCCGGGTGGGGCGATGTCGACCTACCTCGACGAGCGCGCGGCCGTGGGTGACGCCCTCAGCTTCACCGGACCGAACGGGTCGTTCTTCCTGCGCGAGACGGATCGGCCGGTGCTGCTGCTCGCCGGCGGAACCGGGCTGGCACCGGTGCTGTCGATGGTGCGCACCTTGAGCGCAGCCTCGAGCGAGCGCCACGCGCACCTCGTCTACGGCGTCAGCACCGACGAGGACCTCGTCGCCCTCGACCAGATCGAGCGCGCCGCCGCGGGGCTGGCCAACCTCACGTGGGACCACTGCGTCGCCGACCCCGACAGCACCGCGGCGAACAAGGGCTACGTCACGAGCCTCTTCGGCCCCGAGCACCTGCACGACGGCGACGTCGCCATCTACCTCTGCGGCCCACCGCCGATGGTCGAAGCCGTCCGCACTCACGTGTCGCAGGGCGGCGTCGAGCCGACCGGCTTCTACTACGAGAAGTTCGCCCTCGCGGCTCCGGCCGCCGATGCGGGTTCCACGGCGGGGGCGCCGGACTCATCCGAGCCGGGTCGACCGAACCCGTCTGAGCCGCAACCGGATCCGGAAGAGCTGCTGCCCGCTCCCGGCGCACGGGCCATCGCCGGCCAGACCATCCTCCCAGCCGCCGACACCCCGCCCTGGGCGGGCCCTCGTCCGGCGGCGGACGACGGCGGGTCGGCACGGCGCATCGTCAAGCAGGTCGTGTTCGGGCCCTCCGAGGTCTCGGCCGGCCCCACCGACGACGGCTACCAGATCGGCGAGGAGCACCCCGACGTGCAGTCCTCGGACGCCGTCTTCGAGGCCCGCCAGGCACTCGAGCTCGGCGCCCTGGAGCTGACCATCGGGCGGCTCGGCTCGCAGCAGCTGGCGGGCTACCGCCTGCTCGCCGAGTCGACGCTGCCCTACGTCCGGGGCGACCGCTTCCTCGACGCCCAGGCCTACACCGAGGCGAACGCGGCCTTCCACGACTACCTCTTCGCCCAGACTCGCAACGCCCACCTGCTCCAGGCCTACCAGGCATTGGGCGTCAAGGGCCGCATGGAGGAGGCGCTGCGCACGGCCACCTGGTGCCACCCCCGCTGCGCGACCGACCACGTCGAGATCGTCGAGGCCTTCGAGGCCGGCGACCGCGACCGGGCACGCCGCCTCATCGCCGATCACGCCGAGCGGTCCAAGCTGACGATGCGACGGGCCATGGCAGGC
This sequence comes from Dermatophilaceae bacterium, assembly GCA_013361975.1. Taxonomy (GTDB): domain Bacteria; phylum Actinomycetota; class Actinomycetes; order Actinomycetales; family Dermatophilaceae; genus Terrabacter. The sequence continues at coordinate 8,098 of JABFXB010000032.1, read as the reverse complement.
ACCTCCCGCTCCACCCGGCCGGCACACGTCTCGCCCGGCCGCTTCGACGACACGGTGGTCGTCGTCACCGGCGCCGCGCAGGGCATCGGCGCCCAGGTGGCACGACGCATCGGCGCCGAGGGTGGCCTGCTCGTGCTGGCCGACCGCTCCGAGCTCGTGGCCGAGGTCGCCGACGAGCTGCGCGCCGACGGCCACGAGGCACTGGCCGTCACGTGCGACCTCGAGACCTGGCAGGGCGCCGAGGAGCTCACGAGGCGGGCCGTCGATCGCTTCGGCCGGGTGGACGTGCTCGTCAACAACGTCGGCGGCGCGATCAACTTCAAGCCGTTCACCGAGTTCACCGAGACCGAGATCCGCGCCGAGCTCGACCGGTCGCTCGTGACGACGCTCTTCGCGTCTCGGGCGGTCCTGCCGTGGATGGTCGCGGCGCAGCACGGCGTCATCGTCAACGTGTCGTCCGCTGCGACGCGTGGGATCCATCGCATCCCGTACTCCGCGGCCAAGGGCGCGGTCAACGCCCTGACGGCCTCGCTCGCGATGGAGTACGCCGAGCACGGGATCAGGGTCGTCGGAACGGCACCCGGCGGCACGCAGGCCCCGCCGCGCCGCATCTCGCGCGGCACGCCCGCCGCGGCCAACGCCCAGGAGCAGGCCTGGTTCGACGCGCACATCGAGCAGACGCTCGGCTCGTCGCTGATGGGCCGCTACGGCACCCTGGACGAGCAGGCAGCCGCGATCGCGTTCCTCGCCTCCGACGAGGCGTCCTACATCACCGGGACGGTGCTCCCCGTCGCGGGCGGCGACGTGGGCTGACTCGTGGCCCGACCCGTCCGCCGTCCTCGTGCAGTGCCGAGCGCGGCGGACGGGGCCTACCGTGGCCGTGTGACGCCCGCCCAGGTCCTGCCGACGCGCCGGCGCGAGCTCGACGCCCTCGTCGACCTCGTGGGTAGGCCGGCGCCCGCGGCGTCGGCCCTCGTCGTCGTCACCGCCCCGGCGGGCGGGGGGCTCACCACCTTTCTCCGTGCCTTCGCCGACCGGTGCGGTGAGGATGGTGCGGTCCCCACCACACGGCTTCAGCGGCTCCTCGGGCTGCCCTGGGAGGGAGGCGAAGCCGGCGCCTCACTCGGCAGGCTCCTCGCCATTCGTGACCGCCGCACTCTGGGTGCATCGCCGCTCTCCACCGCGGATGCCCTGCTGGACGGCGTGCTGCCGGGCGGCTCGGGGTGGGACCTCGTCATCGTGCTCGAGGACGCGCACCATGCCGATGCGCACTCCGTCGAGTCGCTGGTCAGCCTCACCCGGCGCCCGTCTGCTGCCCGCGTGCTCGTCGTGCTCGGCTGGCGGGACGAGAACCCAGCGGCGCCCGCCCGGCGCGACGAGACGGCATACGGCCCGGGTGACGAACCCGGGGACGGCCTGCTGCACGACGTCGTGCTCGCTGCCGCCGACGACGTGGTGCGGCTCGCTCCCCTGGCATTCGACGACGTGTCGCCCCTCGCCGAGCGACGCGGACTCAGTCTCCCTGCGCTGCAGGTGGACCGGTTGCTCCACCACTGCGGTGGCCTGGCGCGCAACGTCGTCGAGACGCTCGAGCTCGTGGCCCCGGGCGACTGGGCGGCGCCGCAGCTCGTCCTGCCGGCACCACCCACGGCGGCGCGGGCCATCCGTGCTGCCCTGGCGACCATGCGTGACGAGGCACAGCGGATGGTGCGGTCGGTGGGGGTGCTCGAGCTCGGAGACCGGCAGTCCTTCGGTGTGGAGGTCAGCCAGGCCGCCCAGGTGGGCGGAGTCGACACCGCCACGCTCGCCGTCCGCGAGGCCGTGCGTGACGGCCTGCTCCGTCAGCTCGACGAGCTGGGCGCGTGGGTGCGACTGGCGGACCCCATCGCCCGGCGAGCGGTCCTCGACGCCGTGGAGCCCGGTGAACGCGCGGCCCTCCACCTGCGCGCTGCCTCAGTCGTCCCCGACCCTGGAACAGCGTTGCGGCACAGGTGGTTCGCCGACCCGCAGCCCGACGACGAGCTCGCCGCCCGGCTGGAGACCGAGGCCGGGCGCAAGGCGGCCGACGGCGCCTGGGCTGCGGCGGCGGACCTCATGCTCGTCGCCTCGCGCGCCAGCACCGACCGAGACCTCGCGGGAACCCGCCTCGTCGCAGCCGTGGACGCGCTCGTCGGTGCCGGCGACGTGCCACGCGCCGCGCGCTTCCTCGCCGAGGTCGAGACGTTGCGGGAGACGCCGCAGCGCAACGCCGCCCTCGGCTACCTCGCGGTCGTGCGCGGACGCCCGGCCGAGGCCGAGCACAAGCTCCGGCGCGCCTGGGACCTCGTCAACGCCCGTCGCGACCCCGCCACGGCGGCGGTGGTCGCCCAGCGTCACGTGCTGCACGCGCTGGCCCGCTGCCGTGCCCTCGACGTCGTCGAGTGGGCCGACCGTGCCGTGGCGGTGGCGCCCGACACCCCGGCGGCCTTGGAGGCGGCGGCGATCCGCGGCCTCGGGGTCGCTGCCGAGGGTGACCTGCCCACCGCCCTGGCGGAGTACGAGCGGCTCCTCCAACGCCTGCCCGAGGGGCTCGTCGCGCAACGGGTCGTCATGGCTTCAGGCTGGCTCCACCTGGCGGCGGACGACCCCGACACCGCCGTCGAGGAGCTCGAGAGCGCCGCCTCGAGCGACCACGGCGGAGGCTCGCTGCGCATCTCGCTGTGGGCCCGGGCGTGGCTGGCGCGAGCCCAGTTCGTCACCGGCGACTGGGACGCCGCCCTCTCCACCGCCTCGGCCGGCGCCGACCTGGCGCGGAGGTCGGGCACCCAGCTGCTCGTCCCGCTGCTGGAGTGGACCCGCACCCAGGTGCTGGCCCTGCGCGGTGACTGGGCTGCGGCCGAGCACAGCCTGCGCACGGGCGAGGCGGGCGCGCGCGGCTACGAGGTGATGCGGGTGCCCGCGGCACTGGGCCGGGCTGCGCTCAGCGAGGCCCGCGCCGACTACGCGGGCGTCGTGAGGGCCCTGACCCCACTGACGGAGCCGTGGGCCCGGGGATGGACCGAGGCGCCGGGGTTCTGGCCGTGGGCCGACGTCCTCGCCAACGCCCTCGTGCTGGCCGGACGCCCCGACGACGCCGACCATCTCCTGCTCGCGCACGAGCAACGAGCCGAGGCGGTCGGCCACGCCTCGGCGACGGCGCGGCTGGCGTACGCCCGTGGGCGGTGGCACGGCAGCCGGGGCGACCTCGACGCGGCCCGCGCGTCCTTCGAGCGCGCGCTCACGCTGCTCGCTCCCCTGCCGCTGGCGTACGACCGGGCGCGCGTCCACTTCGCCTTCGGACAGACCCTCCGCCGCGCCGGGCGCCGCGCCGAGGCGGACGCCGTCATCGCGACGGCACGCGAGGCGTACCTCGCCCTGGGGGCCACCACGTACGTCTCCCGCTGCGACCGGGAGCTGGCCGCCGGCGGCGTGCACGCCGTGCGTCAGCACCGCGAGCACGACGAGCTGACGACCCAGGAGGAGGTCGTCGCCTCCCTCGTGGCCTCCGGCCGCACGAACAAGGAGGTGGCAGCCGAGCTGTTCCTCTCGGCCAAGACCGTGCAGTACCACCTCACGCGCATCTACGCGAAGCTCGGCGTGCGGTCCCGCTCCGAGCTCGCCGCCCTGCGGGCCCAGCCCGCCTCGGAAGCCAGGACCCCGGCGAGGGAGCCGTCATGACTCGCGTACACCGAACCCGGACCACCGTCGGCATCGTGGGGGCGGGGCCGGCGGGCCTGATGCTCTCGCACCTGCTGCACCGCGCCGGCATCGACTCGATCGCGGTCGACAACCGCACCCGCACCGAGATCGAGCAGACCGTGCGCGCCGGCATCCTCGAGGCCGACAGCGTGCGCCTGCTCGTCGACACCGGCGTGTCCGACCGGGTTCTGCGCGAGGGCCACGCCCACGACGGGATCGAGCTGCGCTTCGGCGGCGTCGGCCACCGCATCGACTTCAAGGGCCTCGTCGGCGAGTCGGCGTGGCTCTACCCCCAGACCGACGTGTTCATGGACCTGGCCGCCTCGCGCGAGCGCGACGGGGCCGACGTGCGGTTCGGCGTCACCGACACCCACGTGGAGGACGTCCTCGGCGACCGGCCGCGGATCTGCTTCACCGACTCCTCCGGCGCCGAGCAGGTCGTCGAGTGCGACTACCTCGTCGGCGCCGACGGGTCGCGCAGCATGTGCCGCCAGGAGATCCCGGAGGAGCAGCGCCGCCACTTCTCGCGCGAGTACCCGTTCGCGTGGTTCGGCATCCTGTGCGAGGCGCCGCGCAGTGCGCCCGAGCTCGTCTACGCGCACTCCGACCGCGGCTTCGCCCTCATCAGCCAGCGCTCCGAGACCTTGCAGCGCATGTACTTCCAGTGCGACCCCGACGAGGACGTCGACGCCTGGAGCGACGACCGCATCTGGGAGGAGCTGCAGGCCCGGGTGAGCGGCCCCGACGGCTTCAGCCTCGAGGAGGGCCCGATCACCGACCGGACGGTGCTGCGCTTCCGCAGCTTCGTCTGCGAGCCGATGCGCCACGGCAACATGCTGCTCGCCGGCGACGCCGCCCACACCGTGCCACCCACCGGCGCGAAGGGGCTCAACCTCGCCCTCGCCGACGTCAAGGTGCTCGCCGAGGTGCTCGAGCAGGCCGTGCGGACCGGCGACAAGGACGTGCTCGACACCTACAGCCCGCGAGCCCAGTCACGGGTGTGGAAGGCCCAGCACTTCTCCTACTGGATGACGAGCATGCTGCACGCGGTGCCGGGAGCCACCGACTTCGACCGGCGCCGGCAGCTCGGCGAGCTCGCGATGGTGACCGGCTCGGAGGCCGGGTCGCGGTTCCTGGCCGAGGCCTACACGGGCTGGCCCGAGGGGGCGTCACTGCGCGCCTGAGCGCCACCGCCGTCGGCACGGTCGCCGAGGCGGCTGAGGGCGGCGACGACGAGGGCGGAGGTGCCGGTGTCGAGGGTCGGCTGGATGAGCGGCGCGAAGAACGGTGAGTGGTTCGGTGGGGCCTCGGTGCCGGCGGCGAAACCGCCGACGCCCCAGTAGCAGTAGGGGATCCCGAACGCGTCGGGGACCCGGCTGAAGTCCTCGCTCGCCGTCACGCGGCCGAGCGCCACGACGCGTTCGTCGCCGAAGTGCCCGCGGAACGCCTGCGTGACGGCCTCGGCCACCTCGGCGTCGTTGTCGGTCAGCGGGTACTGGTCGTAGTAGTCGAACGTCGGCGGCTGGGGTGATCCGGCGGCGTCGCACTCGGCCCGGACGATGCGCTCGATGGCGGCGAGGACGTGGCTGCGCACCGCGTCGTCGTACGTGCGCACGTTGACCAGGAGCACCGCCCGGTCGGCGATGACGTTGCTCTTCGTGCCGGCCACGCTGCTGCCCACGGTCACCACGGCGAACTCGCCCGGCTTCACCTCGCGGGAGACGATCGTCTGCAGCCGCAGGACCACAGACGCTGCGAGGACCACGGGGTCGACGCTGAGGTGCGGCATGGATCCGTGAGAGCCCTTGCCGTACAAGGTGATCCGGACGCTGTCACCGGCTGAGAGCACCGGGCCGGCCTGCGTGCCGACGGTGCCGGCCTCGAGGCCCAGCACGTGCTGGCCGAAGGCGACCTCGGGGCGCGGGATGGCGTCCACCAGACCCGCGTCGAGCATCGCCTGCGCGCCGGAGGCCGTCTCCTCCGCCGGCTGGAAGAGCGCCACGAAGGTCCCCCGCCACTCCGAGGCGCCCCGCGCCAGCAGCTCGGCCGCGCCGAGCAGGCACGTCACGTGCACGTCGTGGCCGCAGGCGTGCGAGATGCCCACCACGGCGCCCGTCTCGTCGGTCGAGGTCTCGCCCGACGCGTACGCCAGCTCGGTGAGCTCGGTGACGGGCAGGGCGTCCATGTCGGCACGAGCCAGCACGACGGGGCCCTCCCCGTTGGCCAGCACGCCCACGACTCCCCCGCCGAGGCGCTGGACGGCATACCCCGTCTCGACGAGGCGTTCGGCGACGTTCGCGGCCGTGCGGGCCTCCTGCCCGCTCAGCTCGGGGTGCGCGTGCAGGTCGCGGTAGAAGTCCTCCTGCCACTGCCTCGTCGCCGACAGTTTCTGGAGCACCGCCTGGTTCCGGCTCATCGGGCCTCCTTGGCCGCTGGGTGGGCTTGCCTCGTGACCAGCTCAGGCTACGCACCCTTCCTCTCGGCCGGCTGGGATGCCAGAGGCACTCGATGCCATCCAGCGGGAGGTCGACGACCCGGTCCGCCCAGCCACGACGGGCACGGCCGGGTCGGCCCACCGACACCGCCGACGACACCGCGACGGGATACAGTGATACCCCCTTGGGTATGTTCGTCGAATCGGGCGGCCCTCTGCCCGTTCCCGCAGAGAAAACTTCGAAGGAGCCCGCCGTGGTCACTCTCAACAGCGATGACATGACCCCCGTCCTCAACCGCCTGCGCCGGGCGCAGGGGCAGATCGGCGGCGTCATCCGCCTCATCGAGGAGGGCCGCGACTGCCGCGACGTCGTGACCCAGCTCGCGGCCGTCAACCGCGCCCTCGACCGCGCCGGCTTCGCGATCGTCTCCTCCGGCCTCCGCGAGTGCATGGCCTCCCCCGAGGGCCTCACCGCCGAGGACCGGTCCACGATGGAGAAGCTCTTCCTCACCCTCGCCTGACGCGTCGCCGCGCCCCGGCCGTCGTACTCTCCCCGGAGACCTGTCGATTCCGACCGTCCCCGTTCGTGTAGCAGGTGTCGACGCGGCCCGGAGCCACCCGGACCGCCACTGAGCGAAGGAGCAGACGAATGGCCGAGTACCTCCTGTACTTCAACCAGCAGTGGGTCGGTGACCACTCGGAGGAGTGGTTCCGCAGCCGAGCACCGCTGGCGATGGGAGTCGTCAACGAGATGAAGGAGGCCGGCGTCTACGTGTTTGCCGGTGGTCTCGAGGAGGAGGGTCCGATCTACAGCGCCGACCCCACCACCGGCGACGGCGCGGCGATGGTCACCGACGGCCCCTACGTCGAGACCAAGGAGTGGCTCGGCGGCTTCGCGATCGTCGACGTGCCCGACGACGAGACCGCCAAGAGGTGGGCGGCCAAGATAGCCGAGGGCTGCGGCTGGCCGCACGAGGTCCGCCGCGTCAAGTCGCAGCCCGACCTCGTCTGATCGCGCCGTCACCGGACACCTGCACGCAACGTCAGCGTCGGGGCGACCCGATGCGTGCTTACCGCGGGCCCGTCCTCCTGCGTGACGTGCCACTCTTGCGCCATGGACGACGCGACTCCGCCCGATGCACCGCACGTCCTGGTCCACCAGGGCCTCGCGACCCGTGTGCTCATCGGGGCGGGGTCGTTGCAGCACGTGCCTGCCGAGGTCGCCCGCATCGGCGCGGAGCGCGTGCTGCTCGTGGCGACGCACTCGGCCTCCGCTCCGGGCGACGCGCTGGCCGACGCGCTGGGTGCCCGTCTCGCGGCCAGGTTCGACGGCGCGACGGTCCACACGCCCGTGGAGGTCACCGAGCGCGCCCTGGCCGTCGTCGCCGACCACGGTGTCGACGCCGTGGTGGCGCTGGGCGGAGGCTCGGCGGTCGGGCTCGGCAAGGCGCTCAGCGCGCGGACCGGCATACCCCAGGTGGCGGTCCCGACGACGTATGCCGGGTCGGAGGTGACGCCGGTGCTCGGCGAGACGGCGGGCGGGGTCAAGACCACCCGGCGCGACCCGGCGCTGGCTCCGGGGACTGTCGTCTACGACCCCGAGCTGACGTCGTCGATGCCGCGCGGGCTCACGCTGACCAGTGCCCTCAACGCGCTCGCGCACGCGGTGGAGGCGCTGTGGGCCCCCGACCGCACGCCGGTGAGCGACGCCCTCGCCACGGAGGCCTGCCGCGAGATCGTGGGGGGACTTCCCGACGTGCTGGCCGACCTCGGCGACCTGGCCGCACGAGCGAGGGTCCAGGCCGGCGCGTGGCTGGCCGGGACCTGCCTCGCGCAGACGCGGATGGGCCTGCACCACCAGCTTGCCCACGCGCTCGGCGGCAGCTTCGACCTCCCCCACGCCGAGCTGCACGCGATGCTGCTGCCGCACGTGATGGAGTTCGACCT